>JBDKJN010000123.1:0-10071 GCA_039796595.1 Bacteroidota bacterium | reverse complement strand
AATATTATTATCGCAGAAATCCAAAAGTCTCGAAAGAAATCATCAAAGCAACCAAGGTAAGTGGTGTTGAGAATGAGAGTATCAATCAGTTCTTGGGGGACATGTATCAGAACACCAATGTCTACGACAATGAGCTGATTGTTTTTGGCAAGTCATTCACCAGTCCGATAGCAGGGTATTGCCTGGGGTTTTATGATTACGATATTTTGGATAGTGCTTTTATCGAAGGCAAATGGTGTTACAAGTTGCAGTTTTTTCCCCGTCGCAAGGCAGAGCATTTGTTCTTCGGTGAGATGTGGGTGAATGATACGACCTATGCCGTAAAAAGTATTGACGCCACCATCGCGGATGGCGCTAACATCAACTGGATTAAAGGATTCACGGTACATCAAGAGTACAACGAGGTACAGAAGGAGGTGTGGATGCTAACGCGCGATGAGCTGCTTGTCGACTTTAATCTTAGCGATAAAAAAATGGGAATGTATGGTCGGAAAACAACGACGTACAAGAAGTTTAAAATTAATCAAGCAAAAGACGATGCCTTTTATGGTGGAGTAACGGATGTCGTGGTAGCAGAGGACGCAAGCGATAAAGATGATGCCTTTTGGGATCAATCCCGGCACATTGAGTTGACGGCCAAAGAACAAAGGATTTATCACATGGTGGACACCCTAAAGAATCTGCCACAGTTTATTACAATAGCCAATATCCTCAACCTCGTAGTCAATGGATATAAGAAACTCGGGAAGTATGAATTAGGACCGTATTACACGATGTATAGTTTTAATCCAATTGAGGGCAATCGCTTCAGAATTGGTGGCCGGACGAGCAATGACTTTAGCAAGAAGTTGCTTTTGGAAGGATATCTGGCTTATGGCTTGCGTGACGAGCGTTTCAAGTATGGTGGTGGTTTCATTTATATGATGAAGAAGAATCCGAGAATGGCCATTTCCATGAATGCCAAGCGCGACATGGAGCAGTTGGGACAATCGGATAATGCGTTTAGACAGGACAATGTTTTGGCTTCTTTGTTTAGAAGGAATCCGGCCAATAAACTTACTGATGTCACCCAGTTACAGGGCTACTTTGAACGCGAATGGCTATATGGACTGAGCAATAAGTTGTATTTCACACACCGGGTATTGAAGCCTGCGGGGGATAATTTTAAATACACGCGGTTTAGGCCGGAGTTGACATCGGATCAAGAGGTGAGTTATTTAATCACCTCTGAAGTGAGTTTATATACACGTTTTGCGTACAAGGAGAAATTTGTTTATGGAGAATTTGAGCGCATTAGTTTAGGCACCAAATATCCAACGCTGGAGGTTCAATATAGTTATGCAGTTCCGGGGGTTTTGGGCAGTGAATTCAGATATCAGAAGGCGGTTGCCCGGATCTCTGACAAGTTGCGTTTTGGACCATTTGGCTATCTCAATGCGCGAGGAGAGGTAGGTCGCATCTTTGGTAATTTGCCTTATCCTTTGTTGATGCTTCACCAAGGAAACGAGACTTTTTTCTATGATGAGTCCTCTTATAACACCATGAATTTTTTCGAGTTTGTAAGTGATGAATGGGCTAGTCTATGGTTGTCCTATCACGCAGAAGGATTGGTATTAAACAAAATCCCGCTTATGCGCCGTTTGAAATGGAGAGAGGTTGCAAGCGCTAAAGCAGTGGTGGGCAGTTATGATAGCGCCAATGATCTCATTCTCTCACGCGACTTCAATGGAGATGGCATCAACGATATTCAAACCTTGCGTCAGCCGTACGTAGAAGCGGCTTTAGGAGTGGAGAACATCTTTAAGGTACTGCGCGTTGATTTCATCTGGCGATTGACCTACCTCGATAATCCAAATATTGTGAAGTACGGTATTCGAGCCAAACTACAGTTTGATTTCTAATATTGATAGGCTTACGGCCTTGAATATTCGTGGAATAGGCGTAATTTCGCGGCCGTTATGCAAAATCAAGACGACAAACTCAAGAAGGTTATTTCACACGCCAAGGAATATGGCTTTGTGTTTCCTTCATCCGAAATTTATGATGGACTCTCAGCAGCATATGACTACGGTCAACTCGGGTCTGAATTAAAAAACAACATCAAATCATATTGGTGGTCGGCCATGACACGTGTTCACCAGAACATCGTTGGCCTTGACGCTTCGATCTTTATGCACCCAACTACCTGGAAGGCAAGTGGCCACGTAGATGCGTTCAACGACCCATTGATTGACAACAAGGACAGTAAAAAACGCTACCGTGCAGACGTATTGCTTGAAGATTATATCAAGAAGCAAGAGGAAAAAATCAAGAAAGAAATAGAGAAGGCGAAGAATAAATTCGGTGAAGCTTTTGAAGAAGAAAAGTTTAGAGCGACAAATCCGAATGTGTTGCGTAGCCAGGAAAAAATCAATGCCGTTGAAGCACGCATGAAGGCGGCTTTGGAAGCTTCAGATTTGGTTGGATTGAAGGCGTTGATTGAAGAGTTGGAGATTGCTGATCCAGAAACAGGCTCGCGCAATTGGACGGATGTACGCCAATTCAATTTGATGTTTAAGACTGAGCTGGGTGCTGTAAGTGGTGATGCAGGCATTATCTATTTGCGACCAGAAACTGCTCAGGGAATTTTTGTCAACTTCCTTAATGTTCAAAAGAGCGGACGCATGAAATTGCCATTTGGCATTGCCCAAATCGGTAAGGCCTTCCGCAATGAAATTATCGCACGTCAGTTCATTTTCCGCATGCGCGAGTTTGAACAAATGGAGATGCAATTCTTTGTGAAACCTGGTACAGAGATGGAATGGTATGCGTACTGGAAAGAGGCGCGCATGAAATGGCATCAAGCTTTGGGCATGGGCAAAGAGAATTATCAATTCCACGACCACTTGAAATTGGCACACTATGCCAATGGCGCTTGTGACATTGAATTTAATTTCCCAATGGGTTTCAAGGAACTGGAAGGTATTCACTCACGCACTGATTTTGACTTGAAGAGCCATGAAGAATACAGCGGCAAGAAGCTGCGTTATTTCGATCCTGAAACAAACGAGAGCTTTATTCCATACGTCGTAGAAACTTCGGTTGGATTGGATCGCATGTTCTTGGCAGTATTGAGCAACGCGTATTGCGAAGAGAAACTAGAAGACGGCTCTGAGCGTACCGTATTGCGTATCCCACCAGCTTTAGCACCAGTGAAAGTTGCAGTACTTCCTTTGGTCAAGAAAGACGGTCTTCCAGAAAAGGCAAAAGAAATCGTTGATGTATTGAAGTTTGATTTCAATTTACAATATGACGATAAAGATGCTATTGGCCGTCGTTACCGTCGTCAGGATGCTATAGGCACGCCGTTCTGTATTACTATTGACAACGATACATTGACGGACAATATGGTCACTATTCGTGAGCGCGATAGCATGCAACAAGAGCGAGTTGCAATCGGCGATTTGCACGGCATCATTGAGAAAAAAGTTAGTATGCGTCAACTTCTTCAATCATAAAAAAACTATGAGTTATCAAATTGATCAATATTCATTTCAAGGCAAACGCGTTCTTGTACGTGTAGACTTTAATGTGCCTTTGAACGATGCTATGCAAATCACGGATGACACACGTATCCGAGCAGCATTGAAGACGATTAAACGTATTAGCGATGATGGTGGAAGGGTGGTGTTGATGTCGCACTTGGGTCGTCCAAAGGGTGGACCTGAAGATAAATTTTCGTTGCGTCATTTGGTAGATCATTTGAGTGGGTTGCTGGGAAAGCCCGTTGCCTTTGCATCGAATTGTATTGGCGAAGAGGCAAAGAAAGTGGTAGATGCGATGTCGAATGGCGATGTTGCACTATTGGAGAATTTGCGTTTTTATAAAGAGGAAGAAGGCGGCGATGAATTTTTTGCTGGACAAATAGCGGAGAATGGTGATGTATATGTCAACGACGCTTTTGGTACAGCACATCGTGCACATGCGAGTACGGCAGTTATTGCGCGCTTTTTCCCTACGGATAAGTTGTTTGGATATTTAATGGAAGATGAAGTGCAGAGCATTGATCGCGTGCTAAACTCCACCAATAAGCCAGTTACAGCAATCATAGGCGGCAGCAAAGTGTCGAGCAAAATAGCCATTTTAGAAAATCTATTGAACAGAGTAGACCACATCATCATTGGTGGCGGTATGGCTTATACATTTTACAAGGCGATGGGTGGTGCCGTGGGAAGTTCTTTGGTGGAAGATGACAAGTTGGAATTGGCCAATGAATTACTTCAAAAGGCCAAAGCGAAAGGTGTTTCGATTCACTTACCAAAGGACAGTGTGATTGCGGATAAGTTCGCTAATGACGCACAAAATAAGGTGAGCATGAGTGATGCCATTGATAGTGGGTGGATGGGTCTGGACATCGCGGATGAAGCACGCAAAGATTTTGCACAGGTGATTCAAGCGAGTCAAACAATATTATGGAATGGTCCAATGGGAGTGTTTGAAATGTCAACGTTTGCGGGAGGCACGATTGCCATGGCGCAGGCATTGGCTGAAGCAACATCCAAAGGAGCGTTCACACTTGTTGGTGGTGGCGACAGTGTAGCGGCCATCAATCAGTTCGGATTAGCGGATCAAGTGAGCTATGTTTCTACAGGAGGTGGAGCCATGTTAGAAGCATTGGAGGGCATAGATTTGCCGGGTATTGCAGCGATCAAAGCATAATTCGAAATACAATAGAAAATAAAAAAGCCAAGGTGTATCCTTGGCTTTTTCGTTTTGTTTAGAAGGGTTTATGGTTGAGTAATCAGGAGTTTTTTATATGTTGACTGACCATTGACATCAATAATGACATGATACATTCCTGGCGCTAAATGTTCGATGGCAATCGGTGCATAAGCAGGGGTTAGTGTATCTAAAACCAACTGCCCGGTTGTATCATAGAGTTTTACCGCACACTGTTCAAATGAAGGAGATTGAACCATGAATGATTCACCAGCCGGATTAGGAAAAATGTCTGTATCCTTTGATTCAATGTTTACTAGACCCACAGTTTGACCATCTTGAGCGCAAGGAGACAGGTGTTCTCGAAAGTGTTCGTGGGTATTCTCCAGCTCATAATAGAGCTGAAGCTGCAGGTCATCAAAAGTTTCACTATCGCGAACAAATACATAAGCAAAGTCCAAGTTTAAGATTTGCCCTGGGCTAAAAGTGAAGGGCCCCGAAGAAGCATGAGCACGGCGATCACCCGGTTGGTTGCCTGCGGTTATTTCGGTCCAATCTGGGGCTCCAACGCCACCTGTGCCTAACCCACCCGGGTCTGTATTAGTCGGATACATACACGTCGCAGTAATGTTGGTCGGGTTCTGACCATTTTCTCCATAGGTCATTGGAGAACCGTCGGACCATAATCCAAGCAAGCGATTGTACAAGTGCAATGGATTTGATTGTTCATTAATTGCTCCGGGACTTGATCCGAAGATTGCGGATGACAAGCCTAGATGTTCGTTGTCAATTATTCCGTCGCCATATCCGTTCCGGCCATTCGGATAGATTTGACCCGCCATGTCGAGTGTCTCCAGTATAGGGGGCCCAAGTGGATTATCTATTCCATCGGCGTTTTGTCGTGGGCCATTGAGTAACACAAATGCAGCCATAGCCAGATCGTCGCCATATCCATTGGACATCGAAGTAGGCTCGTCAAAATCGTCGCCGTTATAAGCGTATATCGCATTTTGACTCACCCAACTTTCCATATAATCATCATTAGAGTTTCCGAGATCAAAATCGGTGAACCAACCGACGTATGTGTCGTTGATTGTTAACGCACCCATATTGGTGACACGATAATTAAAATAAACTGCATTGCTGTATGCAGGATCATCGAAGACGTAAGCGGTCGCAAGAACCTGCACCCCAATAGCTGATCCTTGTGACGCGGTGTGAGGACCACCATTGTCATTAAAAAACCATAGAAGACAACGGTCGCCGCAAAATATCGGATAATCGCCATCACCAGGATTATAAACATTGTCCCCATTGAAGTCGAAAAAGGGTGCCTGGTAGTAGTCGAGTCCATCGAACACATTGCCGTGAGTGGGCCAATCGAACATCCATTCGGGTGCCACATATCCGACATCAGGGCTACCGTCAGCGAATTGATTTTGATGAGTTATGACATCGGCTCGATTGCCGCTCCAGACCCGATTATACATGTCTTGAATGGTTTCAGAAGCAGTCGCTGCCCCATCGATTGTCAAGGGACCACAAAACCAATCAGAGACATTGGGTTGACCTTGTTCTGCCGCTATATGAATGTCCCCGTTGGACGACAAACCACCGATCCAGAAATTAGCGGCATAAATTGCACGAAGACCAGAATTGGCAGGGGCCTCGAAGCCGGGTAAGTCTTCATCAGCCTCCGGATAAAACAAGTCGCCTGTAGAAGTGACATGGCACCGAATGGTTTGATTTTCCAGGGTGCCAGTGGCTTGTTGTGCATTGACATGAAACGCGAGCAACAATAAAGGAAGTATAAGGTTTTTCATGAGCGATGTTTTTTAAGTTCATGTCAAAATTAAATTTTAGGCAGCGGCAATTGCAATAAACAGCCAAGGTCAATTCTATAATAATATCATGTCAAGTCCGCGTGAAAACAAGATGTAATCTGCCGAAAAAGGATTATTCGCAACCGCTTGTATATGTTTTCTTAACGAAATGTACATTCAAAGCAAAGGAGATTTGCGGCTTATATTTGATGTTTCACGACAAACAAAACGCATATTTAACAGGAACGGCTTCCGTCTGCTAGGTTTGCTTTTTTATCTCATGGTGTGTTGCACTTCCAACAGCCAAGGACAAGTGACAGCGAGGCTTTGTTTTGATCTATGCGTTGGCCCATATGGTTTTCTGGGTGTTGAGGATCGCCAAGGAGCAATGTATCATGTGGCCGATAAGTTAGCTTATGGTTTTTTAAAAACAGTTCATAACGGAGCGCGAATTGGTTCTCCGAGAAATAATGAAATCGATTTCGAATTTTACCGAAACGAAAGCTTTTTCAGTGGAGATAGATGTAAAAACGGAAATGGGGGACTATAAGTCTATTTACCGATTAAATCTTAGTTTGAAGTACTCCTACACATTTGGTAATGGGCACATGAGCGCAAGGTTTTTTAGGTCGCTGAAATAAATGCGGCGCATGTGAAATCAAATTTTATTCTTTTCACCTTGATGTGAGGTATATTTGATAAAAGACTATTCTATGATGTTTCGAATATTAATTGTTGGATTTTTAATTATTTCAGTCACTAAGATAGGAGTGGCTCAAATTCGCCCGAGTGCAAAAATCGGATACGAGTTTATTGGCATGGAGATCGACGAACTTTATTTCTATGACGATAACTTTGGTAGATACTCTGTGGTGTCTGGCCTTGGATTAGGCAAATTCAAAACACTTCAATTCGGGGGGCGCATAGGCGGAAGACAACTGCAAGAAGTCGGTTTAGGAATGGCCTTTGGTGAAATGAGTTTTTTGGATTGGGGACACTTACACGGTCGGCCAAAAGTGAATCGAAAGTCATTGTATATGATCCATTGGTTCAATACTTCATCTGTGGTATCGTTGGGGTGTGGATCACAATTCTATTGGTACAAATTAAATTTTAAAAGAGTAGAACATGTCAACTCTGGATGGTTATACACAGAAAATGTGAAAACGACTTGGAAGAGTATTGGAGCAGAGTGGCGGGTTTTGCTAAAGTTAAGCTTTGGCGAGAATGAGTCTCATGAAATAATGAGTTACTTGGGTCTGAGCCTGGAGCGAATACGCCTGATGAACACATCATCTGAGGAATTTGATTTTATTGTAACGGACTATACAGACGGCCTGGAAGGAGCATGGCGTCTTGGTATCAACTATTCATATACTTTCGGGGGCAATGACGACAACGATTAGACGCTGCAAAGCTTGAGTTAATATTAAAATTATCTGACCAAAACCGTTACACCGCACACCCACTACTATGAAGCTGAAAACTTGTCGTGTAATCCTTGTAGTTTGCCTTTTTTTTGTAACAACCGCGGCAGTAAATGCCCAATACAAGTTAACTGCAAAAGTAGGTGTGGAGTTTACCTTCATTGAACTAAGCCACATGTCGATTCAAACAAACAGAGGACCGTTCACCATGGCCTTCGGCGCCGGACTGGGATATTTTAATACTGTTCATTTCGGTTGTCGCGTTGGCAATGATTACTTGAGTGAGTTTGGAGTTGGTTTGGCTTTGGGACATTATAAGTTTGAGTATTTGAAACATAGCCAACCACGCCTTAAGGCTAATCGAAAACTCCTTTACTTGGCGCGTTGGTTTGAAATGAACTTGCCTATTCAGGTTGGAGTCGGTGCACAATTCAACTTTTATCACCTTGATTTCAAAAGAGAGGAAATAGACCCTTCGAATTTGGAGCAATCGATTGAAGTGGCGAGCAGCTGGAAGGGCATTGGAATGGATTGGCGCGGGATGCTTCGGGGGAGTTTTGGCAAAACAAATGCGCACGAATTGATGGGTTATCTGGCCATAGGAATTGATAGACTTGGATACGATACGGGATCGATTGATGGTGAGGAATTGGAATTTACAACGTATCCAAAGGAATGGCCGATGATTTATCGACTTGGCTTAAGTTATGGCTATACGTTTGGTCGTAAAGAAAGAGAGTGACGACTCTTAGTCCGGAATAGATCCATTATAGATAGGTTATTGAATTTAACACATCCAAGCCTTACTTCAACACCCAATGATTGCGTGCGATTTCAAAAGGCTCCCGTGTTGACGGATAACTTCCATCAGAGGCCAATTTTCTATCGATAGTCTGTCATACTTAATATTTGAAAATAGCGATTTTGTTAGTCTGATTACGCAATGTCATATAGTGACCCAGCACAGATGTGAGAGCACCTGCTGTACTGATAAAGATTGGAACGCAAACCAGCGTTGAAAAACAAGTGGGTAATGTAGATTGAATTGCGCCGGAATTAAATCTTTGAGATGTTTTTGATGGAGGCATAATTAATTCCAGAAGGTGGGCTTTATATTCGCAATACAAAAAAATTAAATCTTTACAAAATGAAAACACGTTTACTATTTCTCATCGCGGGAAGCCTTTTCATGCAGCAGGTGCAAGCGCAATTAGCCATCAAACTAGGCCTGGGAAGCAACAAATTTTCTGAGGTACAATATAGCCACACGTTGGGTTCCAATTCAGGTCAATCGATGTACATGGATGCACCAACTGGCGGCGCCTTTTATCTTCCACTTCAGGTGGGTTACACCAGCCCGGAAGCACGCAGTTATGATGTTGGCTTGGGTTTGGATATAGGGACAATGAAGGTTAAATCAGGCGATAAGGATTTTAGAACTGGATTGATGAGACCTAATTTTTATGTTCAATATTATATTATAAACAATTGGGCTCCATTGCAATTTGGTCTTGGTGCTGCGGTTTCTTATAGTAAAATAAAATGCGAATGGACGGAGAGCTATAGCAATGATGCTGATCAAATGGTGGAGTACTCCGCCAAAACATCGTGGGGTGGATTGGGTTATGGTGTTTCTTTATTGGGCCGTTATTGGTTCGGCGATGATGAGGAGAACGCAATTGAATTTGGAATTGGCTCACGTGCAGATTGGCGTAAACTCAAATCTTTGAACGTCAACGGAGCTGAAGAATCATTTGATAAAGGCGACATCAGCAATCTTTACGAGACAAGTGGGATGTTTTTCCAGTTGTCCTTCGTTCGCGCAATAGGTGGGTAACCATTACGGGTACAAAAAACCAAAAACCTAATGCCACTTTCCAGAAAACGGGCAAGCAGCTTGACTTGGTTTGGACTAGTGTTGATTATACATGCAGGGCTATCAAGAAATGGAATATGGGCTCAGAAAAAAGAGGGTTTTAAATAGGGTCCACGGAAGAAGAACGAAGGCATTAGAGTTGGCTTTTTCTTCGGCACACCTCAACAGAATGATAGAAATGACAAAGCCGCCCAAATTGAGGCGGCTTTGTTGTATTTGGTTGAAATTTCGTTTATTTCAAAGCTAC
>JBDKJN010000122.1:0-4137 GCA_039796595.1 Bacteroidota bacterium | reverse complement strand
TGGATAGAACCGCGAGAACGGTGAAAATCGATAAAAAGCGCCCTTGCCTTTTCTGCGACCGCATTCATCGCTTATCTTAGCAGCGCATATGAAGTTCGTACATCCGGAAATACTTTGGGCCCACTTAGCACTGGCCATTCCGATTCTGGTTCATTTGTTCAATTTTCGAAGGTTCAAAAAGGTTTTGTTCTCGAACGTGAGCTTTCTCAAGGAGATCAAACACGAAACCAAGAGCAAAAGCAAATTAAAACATTTGCTCATTCTGATGTCCAGAATGCTCGCGATGAGTGCGTTAATCTTTGCATTTGCACAACCGTATATACCGCTCTCTACTACCGATTTGGTGAGTGAATACAAGACTGTAGGCATCTACATCGACAACTCCTTTAGTATGGACGCGAATAATGGAGAGGGTCGATTGCTGGACCTTGCCAAAAACAAAGCCATTGAAATCGTGTCCGGTTATAGCGCTTCTGATAAATTCCAATTGTTGACCAATGATTTTGAAGGGAGGCATCAGCGCCTAATCAGTCAGGAGGAAATGCTCACGATGATTCAAGAGGTGCAAGGCAGTGCAATCTTTAGGAGTGTGGACGAGGTTTTGCTGCGTCAAAAAGAATTGTTCGATCGCACCAACGCAGTGAATCGCTATAGCTACATCATCAATGATTTACAAAAAGTGGCCATGTCTTTGGATCGTATCCCATCAGATACTTTGACACGCGTTCGACTTATACCTACCCCTGGTGAAAATGCGGCTAACTTATATGTAGATAGTTTGTGGTTCGAGTCACCTGTGCGCCAGTTGAACGTCCCAGAAGCAATGGTGCTGCGGATAAGAAACAGCGGAGATGAAAATCTCGATGAAATACCACTTGAAGTGAGTATGAATGGAGAGAAAAAAAGTGTCGCTGCCGTGAGTATTGCGGGTGAAGGTCAGATTCAGCAAACTCTTCAGTTCTCGAATACATCCACAGGTCCGAAGCATGGAGTTGTGCGCATAAGTGATCGGTATATCCAACGTGATGATGCCTTTTACTTTTCCTATCAAGTTGCTGACCATCTTCGAATCTATCATATTCAGAATGCAGCAACCACAAACAACGCAGTAGCGGCTGTATTTTCAGATGACCCCTATTTTGAATACACCCAGGTCAAAGAGAGCGGAGTTGATTATTCGGCATTGCAAAGAAACCAATTGGTGATTTTAGAAGAACCAGGCCGAATAGGCAGTGGATTGCAACAAGAGTTGATCAAGTTTGTGGAAGAAGGAGGCAGTCTCATGATCATTCCTGGAGCGACGATTGCGCTCGATGAATACAATGCCCTATTGCAAAGTCTTCAAGCGGGACAATTGAGTGAGATCAACGATATTCGAGGATTTGCCCAAAAAGTTTCAGGTTTGTCGTTAGAGCATCCATTGTTCAAAGGCATCTTTGATGAAAAGCGCGAGACTTGGGACTTACCGCGCGTTGAACAATACCGTAGCATCAACTTATCACAACAAAGCAGTCAGCAGTCTGTGATGACCTTACAAGGCGGTAGTCCATTTCTTTCAGCAGGCACTTTTGGTTCCGGGCGAGTGTATGTACTAGCTACTTCGTTGGATGCCGCATCCACCAATTTCATCACACATGGTCTATTTTCGACCACCATGCTTCGCATTTCCGAATTCTCACAAGCCCAAATGCCTTTGTATTACACCTTGGGCTCTGAGGAACGGATCGTGCTGAAAAACATCCAAACTGGTCAGGATGGTTCATTTAAACTTCGCCATGTGGACACCAAGGCAGAGTACATTCCTGAACACAGAAATGCTGGAGGAGATTCCGAGATATTTATACAACAAGAACCTAAAGAGCCTGGTAATTATGAAATTCTACTCGGCGACTCGGTAGTAGCTGGCGTATCATTCAATTTAGACCGCAAAGAGAGCGACACACGGAGCTATAGCGTTAATGAAATCAATGACGCTTTGAGCAATTCGGGATTATCCAACTGGATGGTACTTGACATGGAAGCAGAGCACTTGGGAGGAAGCGCCGAAACATTGGCTGACGGGCGCACTTATTGGTATAGTTTGATCATTTTTGCATTGATATTCTTAGCGATAGAAACCCTACTCATAAAGTTTTGGAAATAACTTGACACGGCAATGAAGACTTTATACAAATCCGTTCTAATACTTGATCCAGGATCTGCACATCACGGAAAAAAACGCGACGTCATACTGGATGGAGCAAAAATCGTTGAGATAGGTAGCTCATTGCAATTGACACGTGGCAACATTGTTGAAGCCAAACAAATGGTACTCTCACATGGATGGATAGACACCTATGCTCATTTTAGAGATCCAGGCGAAGAAGTTTTTGAAGATTTACAGAGCGGTCGTGCGGCAGCATTGGCTGGCGGTTTCAAACGAGTAGCAATCGCCCCTTGTACGATACCTCCGATGGATCACAAATCGGGCATTGAGCGCTTGATCCACAATAACAAAACATCAACCGTAGAATACATTCCGTTAGGCACATTATCTGCGGGCCTTAAGGGAGAACAACTCGCCGAACATTACGACATGCACACTGCGGGCGCTAAGGCCTTTAGTGATGACAAATCAAATGTTTCATCCGGCCTCATGTTGCGCGCATTGGATTATGTCAAAGGGTTTGATGGATTGGTGATGAGTTTTCCCCATGAACCAAGCCTTGCCCCTTCCGGTCAAGTTCATGAAGGCATCACTAGCGTACATATGGGAGTAAAAGGAATTCCAGAAGTTGCTGAAGAAATGCGACTGATGCGCGATATTGAACTGTTGCGTTATAGCCAAAGCAGATTACATGTGACGATGATTAGTACATCACGAAGCGTAGAACTGATTAAAAAAGCAAAAAAAGAAGGATTACGCATTACTTGCGGTGTTAGCCCGCATCACCTGATGTTTACGGATCAAGACTGTGCTGGATTTGATAGCGTTTACAAGGTAATGCCACCGCTGCGTACCAAAACACATCAGAAGGCCTTGATACAAGGCCTTAAAGATGGGACCATCGATGTCATTTGTAGTGATCATAGACCTTGGGATAGTGAACATAAGACCTTGGAGTTTGAATATGCATCGGAAGGCATGGCAGGCATTCAAACTACATTTCAAATGGTTTATGCCGCTCTTCAAGAACATCTTCCAATTGCTGAGATCATCGCGCTCTTCACCACCAAACCTGCAGCGTTGTTTGGAATAGATTTAGCTCCACTGGAACCTGGTAGCTCTGCAGCAGTTACTATTGTGAGTTTGGCCGAGGACAGTGAATTCAATTCAGATCAATGGGCCTCCAAATCGAATTTTCATCCGTTGTATAATCAACGCTTAAAAGGCAAGATTTACGCCTGAGGCGGCTCAATACATTCTGTTGATAGCGAACCATGAATGCGATACATTTTCATCTGATCATTACCCATTTCCCGATCATTTGCACGCTTGTGGCCGCCATCCTACTCGTCTTTGGAATCGTGATGCAACAGGTCATATTACGCAAAGCGGCTTATGTCATTTTCGCACTTTGCGCCCTATTGGCTTTTGCTGCAAGCGCATCGGGAGAACAAACAGAAATACTTCTTCAGCACGACAGCCGTTTTGCCACGACACAAATAGAAGCGCATAAAAAATTCGCTGGAACAGCCTTTGTGTGGTCTGTAATTACAGGAGTTCTTTGCCTAGTAACTTGGTATTTGGAAAATAAATCCAAGAGGTTCGTTCAGCCGTTATGCATTTTCATTGCTATCATAGCCCTGCTCAATTTTGGCTTATATGCTTGGGTTGGCTATCAGGGCGGGGCCATTCGTCATGATGAAATTCATCTCCAATAAAAAAGGGACCAAAGTCCCTTCTCATTCCTTTAAATATTTTACACCATAAGAAACAGTCTCGGTGTTGCGAACACTCTCAGCATTACGCTTGCCCTTGTGGGCCACCAAAATTCATAGGCATCATCGGCTCATTGCCCAATGTCTCTTGAATTTTTCCATGTTGCGCCTCGAATTTTGAAACGTTGTCCATAAGAGCTCGCATCAAACGCTTGGCATGTTGCGGTGTTAAAATGATACGAGATTGCACTCGTGCTTTTGGCACACCTGGCATAA
>JBDKJN010000121.1:0-5108 GCA_039796595.1 Bacteroidota bacterium | reverse complement strand
ATGTTGCTTCATTCTGCACGTCTTAGACTCAAAACGGCTGACAATTAGGCGGTACAAAGCGAATTCAAGCATTCGAGTGCTGGAGCACAATATTCTTGGAAATGTTGCGAAAGTTCGAGTTAAGTAATGAAGCCTGAAAAAAGCAATACCTCAAGATTTTACACACGTAATAATCACATCAGAAAAATCGCATTTCCTCTATTTTTTCTACCAATTCCTCATCACCTGTTGTTTTACACTCAGGCCTATGGCCAGATTCAGTCAAATCAAACTTGAATTTGAATCGATAAATCTGATTATTTAGACCAGTTCCAAGCTGGTAGGAAACCAATAAAGCACCCACAAATCACTATGCGTGCATTGGGAATTGCAAAAAATCCCTTACTTTCGTTAAGATGGGCAACGACCTTTTCACGTTGTTCATGCGGACCTTAATTTCTTAACCAAAAACCCTTAATCAAATGAAAGTACGGCTATTCTTGTCCGCGCTCGTCTTGCTGTTTTGTCAGTGGACGATTGCGCAAACCCGCACCGTCAGCGGCACCGTCAAAGACAAAGCAACCAACGAACCCATACCAGGGACAGCAGTGGTTGTAGAAAGTACCAAAAAAAGTAGCGTTACAGATGTCGATGGTAAATACGCCATTGAAATTCCTGACAACAACGCGGTATTGCTCTTCACCATGGTCGGATACGCGCCGCAAAAGATGGTAGTCGGCAATCAATCAGTGATTGACATCAGCTTAGAAAGTGACACTGAATTGAACGAAGTTGTTGTTTCAGCCTTGGGTATGACCCGTGAGAAAAAGGCAATTGGCTATTCGTCACAAGAGTTAGACGGGCGAACAATTACAAATGCCCGCGAATCCAATGTTGTCAGCACGCTCTCTGGTAAAGTCGCAGGGGTGCAGGTCAACAACTCAGGTGGTACAGCAGGTGCTTCATCGTCTATCGTGATTCGTGGACAAAACACCATCAGTGGTGATAACCAAGCCCTATTCGTGGTCGACGGCATCATCATCGACAATTCCCACAACAGTTCAGCCTCGCCCAACGAAGGCCGCAACGGTTACCTGAGCAGCGTAGGAAACTCCAATCGCGCCATCGACATTCCACAAGAGGACATTGAAACCATGACCGTACTTAAAGGCGCGGCAGCTACTGCCCTTTATGGTAGCCTTGGTGCCAATGGCGTAATCATCATCACCACTAAAAAAGGAAAGAGTGGCGCCGGTGGTAAAGGTCTAAACGTAAATGTTAGCACCGGATGGGAATGGAGCGCATTCAATAAAATGGTTCCACTTCAGAAAAAATTCGCACAAGGATATAGCGGCGCTAATCCAGGAAAAGTAATTGTGAACCCCGACATCAGTGATTCACCACTGTCATCGGGATCATGGGGTGCCAACCTCGACACCTTAGTGTATTTGCCAGACCCTAACTATACTTATAGTCGTTTGGGCCGCATAGTAGGTCAATCAGAAAACCCAGGAGGGCAAAAGGTTGAACCCTTCGACCACCCAGCTGACTTCTTCCGCACCGGATTCAAAAACTATTACAGTGTGGATTTAGGTGGCGCGAATGAGCGTTCGGATTTTTATATGAGTGCTGGGTATGAAAACACCAACGGTATTGTGCCCAACAACACATTCAAGAAATTCAACTTTGGTATCAATGCAGGCACCAAATTGAGCGATAAATTATCCATTCGCACATCTACGAAATTCATCAACTCTGGTGGTACCAAAATTGAGCAAGGTTCAAACATTTCTGGAGTAATGCTTGGTTTATTGCGTACTCCGCCAACTTTCGACAATACGAACGGATACGGAGAGGATGCCGCTGATCAACCAGACGCATACATCATTCAACCACAGGGTGTACAGCGTACCTATCGCGGTGGATACGGGTATGACAATCCGTTCTGGACCGTTAACCAGAACCCACTTAAAGACGATGTACGCAGAGTCATTGGTAACATTGAAGCCAAGTATCAAATTCTTCCTTGGTTAGGTGCGATGTACCGCATCGGTTTGGACCATTATGTAGATTACAGAAATCAACATTTTGCCATAGGCTCCAACCAATGGGTGGGTGGCCAAGTGACATTAAATACTTTCAACAGCAACCAATTCACCGAAGACCTTGTGTTGACCGTCAACAAAGCGTTCAATGATAAATGGCGTTTGAATGGTACCTTAGGTCACAACCGTTATAGCGATGAGCTCAATCAGATTTATGCTCAAGGCGATAATCTGGCCGTACCCAATTTCTATGACATCAGCAACGCGCAATCCTATATCACACGTAACATCACAACACGCGAGCGCTTGTCAGCATATTATGGAATGGCGGAGATGGGTTACAAATATTGGTTGTATCTCACTTTATCTGGACGCCTGGAAAAAGCCTCTACGTTGCCGATTGCCAACAACCAATACTTCTATCCATCGGCAAGTGTGGGTGCAGTATTTACAGAAGCACTCAAGATTAAATCGAAGACATTGACATACGGAAAAATTCGTGCGAGCTATTCTGAAGTTGGTTTGTCCTCACCATTCTCCTACATCACACGTCAGTATTATCCAGCGGCTTACGTAACAGACGGTTGGACAACAGGTCTTTCTTCACCAGTAAACGGTACGGCAGCATTCTTGGAACAGCCCACTTTGAGCGATCCAAATTTGCAGCCTGAGCGCATGAAAGAATTCGAGGTAGGTTTGGAAATTAAACTCTACAAAAACCGCATCGGCTTAGACGTTAGCTACTACAACAACAAGAACAACAATTTGATTTTCCCCATTCCAATTGCTGCTTCATCTGGTTATGAAGAACAATACACCAACGCAGGTTCAATGGTCAACCGCGGTTGGGAAATCATGTTGAACACCATACCAGTCATCACTAAAAAAGGATTGCAATGGAATCTGGATGTCAACTTCACACGCAATCGCAATGAAGTAACAGCATTGGCCAATGGAGTAGATCAAGTATTCATCGGTGGATTCGAAGGCTCAAGCGTTCGCGCCGTAGTTGGTCAACCTTATGGTTCTATTTTTGGATTCGGCTATTTGCGCGACACCGACGGCAACGTTGTGATCGGCGAAGATGGATTCCCTATTATGGATCCTGTGGAAAAAGCATTTGGTACTGCTCAACCTGATTGGTTGATGGGTATCCGCAACAGTGTTTCTTACAAAGGATTCACACTCTCTGCGTTGCTTGACATTCGCAAAGGCGGAGTAATGTGGAACGGTACACGTTCGGCATTGTATTTCTTCGGCGCACACGCCGACACAGAAAATCGCGGTGAGAGCCATGTATTTGAAGGACGTTTGGCGCAATACGACGGCAACGGCAATATGATTACAGATGCGAATGGCGTGCCTATTACAACGACCAACAACAACATCTCTGTTGAACTCGATCAGAACTGGTACCGCAATCACCCGGCAGGAAATGGCTTCACTGGTAACAACACCGAGGAGTTCATTGAAGATGCAGGATGGGTTCGTTTACGCGACCTTACCTTGTCATATAAACTAGCTAAGAATCTGGTTGAAAAGACACCATTCACAGCGATTGAAATCAGTATGTATGGTCGCAACCTTTGGTTGAGCACGAAGTACACCGGTATTGATCCTGAAACAAGTTTGACTGGAGCGACTAATGCACAGGGTATTGATTACTTCAATATGCCAAACACCAAATCATTTGGTCTAGGCCTTCGTCTCAGCTTCTAATCCACGTTCAACCCAAAAAAATAGCAAACAATGAAAAAGAAAATCATATACCTCGCGGTGATATTGACCCTTGGCAGTTGCAACAAGTGGATCACCGAAGAATACAACACCGATCCGAACAACCCCAGCGATGTGAGTTTGGCCAATCTATTACCGGCCATTCAATACTCATGGGCGTATGTGCAAGGCGGAGATATAGGACGTTACAATGGCGTATTCACACAGCACTTTGCTGGAGTTGATCGCCAGCACGCTGGTATCGATATTTATACGTTTACAGAAAGCGATGTGAGCAATAGCTACGAAACAGCATATACAGAAGCCTTACAGGATTTGTACGTAATGCAACAAAAAGCAGGTGATTCCCCTTATTACATGGGCATTGCCAAGACCATGACAGCAATGATCATGATGCAAATGACAGATCTGTATGGTGACTTACCGTATTCAGAATGTTTCCGAGGATTAGACAACATGAATCCGAAATTCGATTCTCAAGAATCCATCTACGATGCAATTTTTGCACTTCTTGATGATGCCCAAGCAGACTTCGGCACATCAGAAGATGACAATTTGTTTGTTCCAGGTGGCGACGACATTTTGTACGGAGGTGACATGGGTGCTTGGTTGGCCTTGGCTTATGGATTGGAAGCTCGCGCACATATCCATTTAGGTAAGGTAGACGCCATGCATTACACGCACGCACTTGCGGCTATCGATGCTGGTGCCATTGCAGACAACGGTGGTAATGCTACCATTGCTTTTGGAACAGGAGCAACATCACAGAATCCATATGCACAATTCATGGAACAACGCGGTGACATTTCATGCGGTAAGTTTTTCATCGACACATTGGTAGGCATGAACGATCCACGCATTGGACTATTTGCATACGACGATGAAGCCGATGACGATGACAACACCGTGACCTACAGTGGTTCTGCACCAGGCGAATACAACTTCGGAGCTAGCTTCCCGGGTCCATATTTGTTCTACACCGATTACGCGTCATATGTGCCATTTATGTTGGCCAGTGAAGTGAAATTCATCGAAGCCGAAGCCGCACTTCAAACAGGAGATTTGGCTCGTGCTGCTTCCGCGCACAATGCTGGCGTTGCACTTTCATTGGGCCAATTTGGAGCGAGTGATGATGCATTTATCACTGCTTATGGTTCAAAAACAGATGCAGACATCACGTTGGGTGACATCATGATGCAGAAATATGTGGCGTTGTACACACATCCAGAAACGTACACCGATGTGCGTAGAACGGGATTACCTGCATTGGCCCCAGCGAGCGGTTCTTCGAGCATTCCGATGCGTTGGCCGTATCCGCAAAACGAGCGTATTACCAATAGCAATTTC
>JBDKJN010000120.1:0-6671 GCA_039796595.1 Bacteroidota bacterium | reverse complement strand
GCCGCGGCAAATGCAGAATCGGCGCGATCAAAAAAATTCAGGAAACCTTGATGCATGGGTAATCCAGCACGCATGATGGAACAAATAACCGGTTGCTCGTTGGGTACCACAACTTCAGCCTCTCCTAAAGGAGTGGTTACAACTTCCATTTCATAGGGCAGTGTTTTTGAGATTTCGTAGGCCATACACTCTGCCATTCGAGTCACATTGTTTCTGAAGCGAGCACGGTCTTTCTGCAATTCAACATCTCGAATCTCACGAATGAACTGATTGAAGATGGTTTGGTGGGAACTGAATTGATAAATCATGAGGAAGTCGATATCTTTCAAAATTACTACAACTTGTTAGTTCAAGGGACTACGGATTCCAAATTTTCATTGTATCCATCAAACGACTGCTATAACCAAATTCATTGTCATACCAACCTACCACCTTGATCATTGAACCGATGACACTTGTAAGTTGCGCATCAAAAACACAGGAGTGAGCATTCTTGAGGACATCAACGCCAACAATGGGATCTGTGGTGTATTCAATGATACCTTTCCATTTCGATGCAGCCGCATTTTTAAAAAGGCTATTCACTTCTTCAACCGTTCCGGTATTGCGCACAACACATGTGATATCCGTTAATGATCCATTCGGAACAGGAACACGAATTCCACATCCACCCATTTTGTCTGACAAATGCGGGAACACTCTTGTAAGTGCCTTAGCAGCCCCCGTAGTGGTCGGAATTATCGATTCGGTGGCTGAGCGACTGCGGCGCAAATCCTTGTGCGGAGCATCATGTAGGCGCTGATCACTTGTATAACTATGCACGGTTGTGATGTAACAACTCTCGATGCCAAATGCTTCGTCCAAAAGGCGAATCATTGGTGCTGCATTGTTGGTTGTGCAGCTTGCATTTGAAATGATGTTGTGCTTTTGAAACGAATCAATATCGGATACGCCCAAAACAAACATTGGAATAGACTCATCGTCAACTGGTGCACTTATTAAAACACTTTTAGCACCAGAAGCAAGGTGTAGGCGAGCGTTTCCGTTATTCTTGACTTGGCCGGTGCATTCGAATACCATGTCAATGCCCAATTCCTTCCAAGGCAAGTTTTCCCACACCGCTTGATTTGTGTATTCGATTCGTTTGCTATCGATGATGAGTGCATTTTTTTCTGTAGCTACATCCCCATTGAATCTACCATTGATGGAGTCGTATTTAAACAGATGCCCCATAGTCGCGCTATCGGCAAGATCGTTTATGGCAACCAGCTCTGTGGTTGGATCTTGTAACAAAAGACGTGTCAAAGTTCGGCCTATACGTCCAAAACCGTTGATGGCGACCCGCTTGGGAGTATTCATATCAAAAGCAAATTTACACCCCGAAAGTACTGCTAGTCGCGCTGCGATAATGCTAAGAAATCCAAAAACTTCCAGACCATTGGCCGTACACCGATGGACATGAACCAAAACGCAAAATGGGAGGTCACCCTCCCATTTTACATATACTAAAAAGCTAATTTGCTTAGTTCGCTTTGATGAATCTACCCACCGAAGATTGGCCTTCAGCTTCGAATACAACGATGTAATTACCCGCATTTAAGTTACGAGCGTTAATTGCTACTTTGTGAGAACCGCGAGCTGTGTAACCTAGGTTGATGTTGCTCACAAGAGAACCAGTCATGCTGTAAACCTTAATTGATCCGCTGTTTACAGGCTGATCCAAATTGATCTGAGCGTAAGCTTCATCTGTAGTAGGATTTGGGTAAACAGTCAATTGCAATTCTTGATTGATACTGGTTACATCATCAACTGAATTAAGGTAGTCAGAAGAGCGGAAGATACCACGACCGTGTGTACCAGCATAGATGACACCATAATTCTCAGGAGTCATGAAACGCTCATTGTTGTGTGTTTGTTGGCGAATATCAAATACCGGAACATATGACAATGAACCAACACTTTCGTTAGCGACATTGTTGCAGTGTGTCCATTCAGAACCATTGTCCGTAGCATACACACCATACTCTGTACCTACAACGATTACATCCGAATTTTCAGCATTGATGATCACTGAATAGATCGGCATGCGCTCCAAATTCACAAGATCGCCGCTGAAATCCCAAATGTTAGTCCAGTTGATGTCTCCTGCTGTAGCAGCCATCGCATTATTTGTTTCTCTTACTTTACCACCCGTTACGGTTCCGAAACCTCCAAACGTTATTGCCACGTGATTGACATTGTTTGGATCAACAGCTACGTCAGTGATGATCTGGCTACCAGAAAGCACTTGCGTTGAAACCAAGTTGGCGACATCCTCAACGCTCCACAATTGATTGAAGCCGGTTACACGCCACAAGCCTCCTGACCATGAAGAAAACCAAAGTGTATTTCCATCAGGAGAGAATTCGAATGATCTTACACCTGAACCTGGGGCATCACTAATTTTCCACCAATCGGGAGTGACATTGAGGTTAAGTGATTGACGAGTAACCCAGATACCATCAGTTCCTGTGAATCCCGTCACAAATAAGCTCGTATACTGATCTTGCACCATGCGACGCTCAGCAATATTCTCCAATGTATCAGCTTCGTAATAGTACACTGTTTGACAATTGATTACTTCAGTATCGATAGGAGTATCGATGTACGTAGTATCAAAATCTGTGATAATAAATTCTGAATTTTCAAAGAATAAAGTATCGTCGATTTCGGCAACATAAACGGTGTCGATCCAATTTAAGGTGAATCCGATTGTATCTACATACATCACCGAAACGATTTCGGTTGTGATAGTGGTATCGCAATCTTCAACAGGGTAATTCACTTGAGGGTCAAGCCACCAGAATTCCGGATCCACAAAATCTTCCGTTGGATGTGTAAATGAAGGTCGAATCAATTCATCCCAGAAACGCAATTCATCATCAGGGCCGATGGTGTAAGGGAAAGGGAAGCCTAAGTTTTGAGTATACAATGTAATGGTAGTATCCGAAATCGTGTGCGTCGTTGGATTTACAGCCAAAACAAATTGCTGTGAATTGGCATCTTCAGTGTTTTCAAACAAACGCAAAGGAGTATAGAAAATCCCAATACCAAGGCCCAATTCTGCCGTTGGATCGGTTAGATTCATAATTTCATTGTCATAAAACTGTCCACCTGAACCTTGAGCGTTATAACGGCCAATAGAACCATAGTACGATGAAGTGAACAAAAATGGGTTGTTCATGCTGTTTTGTGACATATCGCAATGGAATCCGTCACCACCAGTGATTTCGATAGCTTGCTGGTCTGTGACATTTGGGAAGAAACCATTGTCCATACCTAAGATAACCTGTGTGCCATTATCCTGAGCACCACCCATCACTGGATAACCTGAAGAGTGAGCAATGACGTAGAATTGAGTAACATTATAACCACGATTTAAGGTTGTAAATGTCAAACAACCGTCGGTAGATTTTGATACACCACCATCGGATCCAATGTACCAATCACCGTTCGGAGCGATTTCAAAAGTGTGAATATCAGAGTGAACGTAGTTTTCAGAACCACCGAACGCAAAATTATATGCAATCTGCACAGGTGAAGATTGCGCCCCTGATTGCCAAAGTGTTACACCACCTAACCAACACAAGTTTTCGTTTTCAGGATTAACACCAAGAGCTAAGTCATACACACCTTGACCAGTGCCAAATACGCTATAGGTATCATCAATGCCTTCTGGCCAAATTTCAGACCAAGTAGCACCTTTATCGGCACTGTGGAACAGTCCCTTCATAAAACCACTGGTGTACACTGCATAACAATGATTCGGGTTTGAACGTGAAATTGCAACGGTAGAACGTTGTCCGCTCATGGCCGAAATTGAAACATCACCGAAGGAATTGCCACCGTTATCCGACTTGTAGATATTTCCATTCGCTGCGGTAACCAAACAATATGAACCATCTTCAGCCCAAACAACGCTTTGCCCAGTAGAACCAGGAAGACCAGTAACATCCATATCAAGATTGTTATCTTGATGATCATAGTATCCTGAACCTGCGTTACCTGTGATCCAGATGCGTGTTCCGTCGTTTGGATCTGCTTCCAAATCATTGATGTAAGCCCAATCGTCGCTTGCATTCAAAACCGCTGGATCCGTACCTGGAACCAAAGACCATGTTTCACCCATGTCGGTGGATTTGTACAACCCTACACCAATCGAGCCACTAGAGCCATCACCACTTGAACCACTTTCAAAAGTGCAACCAGTACCAACGTAAATAGTACCATCTCCTGTCATATCGATACAAGACACAGCCATTGTCTTTTGAATAGCATCCAAAGAAGTTACTCGTGACCAATTGTTACCTCCATTGGTGGACTTGAATAATCCGCCAGTAACAGAACCCGCGAAAATAATGTCGTTGGTCGCAGCCAAAATTGCGCGCGTTCTACCGCCCACATTATCCGGACCCATTTCCCACCAAGACAAGTTGACTGCGCGGTCACCACCTTGATTGCGATCATGTTCACGCACCGCAGCTGATACTTCATGGAAATCAGAAGCTTCGTATAGGCCGCTGCTGATGTTGCCACGCAGACGATTCATATACCATTCACTTTCCATGAATGTTCCTTCGTTTGATTCAATACGTTTTTTATACGACGCCACTTTCTTTTCTTCGCCAGTGACAAAGGCGATACCAAATGCGAGTGCAGCGATGGCGATACAGCCAATGATTGATTTCAAGTTCATTTTTGTAGAATAAATCATATTTGCAAAAAATACGGTATAAGGTTAATCGGCCGCCAAGATAATATGCGATTGGGAATATCTAAAAAAGAAAGGCAAAAGATATCTCCAATTTTATCAATTCTATCTGGACACATCTACCACAAAAAAGAGACGTTACCCTAATTGTTCATGATGCAACCCGACTTTTTCCATTTCAATTACCAACAATAAGTCACCTTCCCTCCCAAGGAAAATAAAATAAACGACTCATTTCAAACAAACTAGACTACAACATTCAGCTACAGTCTGTTCTGAATTTCATTGCGCAGGAATTCATTGTGCTCTTAAACGTTAGCACAACACATGGGAGACCAAGTTGCCTGAACAAACCCTAACGTCCTAAAGACCAGAATTTAAAAGATATGCTTTTCAGCGTGATAAGACGACCGCACCAATGGACCACTCTCTACGTAGCGGAATCCTTTTGTCAGAGCGATCTCGCGATACTCTGCAAATTTCTCAGGAGTAACAAACTCAGCTACCGGCAAATGCTTTGGAGTTGGCTGCAAGTATTGCCCGAGTGTTAATACATCCACGCCCACACCAGCGAGGTCATCAATGGTTTCAAGAATTTCATCTTCGGACTCCCCAAGACCAAGCATGACACCGCTTTTTGTTTTCATACCAGCTTGCTTAAGACGTCTCAGAACTTCAAGGCTCCGGTCATATTTGGCCTGAATGCGCACTTGTTTGGTGAGTCTTCTCACCGTTTCAAGATTATGACTTATGATATCAGGGGCAGCCTCGATAACAATCTGCAAATTCTCCCATTTACCCATGAAATCCGGGATAAGTGTCTCCATGGTGGTACCGGGAGAAATTTTTCTGACAGATCGAATAGTTTCCGCCCAAATCTGTGCACCACCATCAGTGAGATCATCGCGATCTACAGAGGTAATGACCGCATGTTTTACTTTCATCAATTGAATTGATCGTGCTACCCTCATAGGTTCAAGTGCATCTGCGGCCAAAGGTTTCCCTGTAGCAACAGCACAAAAACCGCATGAACGTGTACAGATGTTGCCCAAAATCATGAAAGTAGCGGTGCCTTCGCCCCAGCACTCTCCCATATTCGGACAATTTCCACTCTCACAGATGGTATGGAGCTTATGTTCGTCCACCAACGAACGCACCATTTTATAATTTTCGCCCGTAGGCAATTTCACCCTCAACCACTTTGGTTTAGGAGTGCGTGCTATGGGCATCGATTCAATTTCCTTACTCACTCAATCAATTATTTTCTTTACTTCCAATAAAGAAGTTGATATAAAGACTTACAAATACCTGATGATTTTTCGGATTGGACATGTCCTTTTCCAAAACTTTGGGAGACATGATAGGCACCGTCTTTAAAAATGCGTCAGCGCTGATTCCCGTCTCTATTCCCTTTAAACCCGCTTTGTAATTGCTAAATTCAAAGTAAAATCCACTCTTAAAATAAACACCTGGATAAAACTTCATTTCACCTAAACCCCTCAAACCAGAAGCCCTTCCATAAATATTCTCTGCGAAATGGCGATCGGCATTAAACTTTTCAATTTCAATATAATAATCCTCAGATTCAGGTGTTTGCCGCACGTAAACAATTTGCAAATAAATCGGCTTTGTGAATCCCAATACCGCACCGCTCTGCCATTGGTACCCCAGCTGCACGCCACCTTTTCTAAGTTTTTCAGTCATCACAACTTTCTGTCCCATACCGAGTCGCATGGTGTAAAAATTGTTTTGTTTGCCATAAATATATGACTTGACCTGAGGTTCTTGATAAATACTAGGCGTTCTGGTTTCCTTCTCGTGTTTAACAAAATTGACATCAATGTTATATAGTCTTAAGTGCTTCGCGTCTTTGTATTTCAAGTAGTTATAAAAAATACCGAAGCCATTGAGATTGATGTTG
>JBDKJN010000119.1:0-4314 GCA_039796595.1 Bacteroidota bacterium | reverse complement strand
TGCTAATGTGTGGTACTGATCGCAAGCCAGATGGTCCTTGGGTGCCTTCAATGATTTGCCAATTTGCACTGGCATTGGCCACGCCAACCAAACTTTCGTTGCCTTCATCATTGCGATAGGTCACAAGCATTCCATTTGCTATGCCCAATCCTGCACATCGATTATTGAATCCAACGAGCTGAATGCCTTCCATGAATGGTGTCCAAGTGGTGCCGTTGTCCGTACTTTTTTGAATTTCAATCGTCAAATAATCATATCCAACTCGCTCGCGGAAAACTGCACCGTCAAAGGATATAAAATTCGAGAACGCATTGTAATCCGAGGTAACCGAAAATGTGGCACCGTTATCTGTCGATATGAGATAGGCATTGAACCCTCCTAAGTAGAACGCCCCGTTATGTTCTGCTACACTCGCACAAGACCAGAATAGGGGTAGTGAAGTGGTGGTAGTGCTTGTGTTCCATGGACCTTCTACTGCATTGGCGTATTGAATCAGTCCACCATTGGTGCGCAACCAATGACCATTGGTCTGAATCAGTTGTGAGACTGGGGTACTATCAATTTGTTCAAAACTCACTCCGTTGTTGGTGCTGCCGTATAAACCAACCCCAGTGCACAAATACAAAGTTCCGTTCAGGCTTACCAGATTGTTTACAACGCCTATCGTAGTTGTGACATCGCCGAGTTCTACCCAAGCTCCTGCCGTCCAATGAAAAAGTCCTTGCGCGGTTAGACTAAACAAATTGTTGTTGTGTTCAACCATTGCTATGACATCTGCTGAAGCAATGGATGCTGGCGCGGTGTTAGCTGTTGTAGGTTCGCTCATGGTGTGAACGCCGTTTCCATGCAATCCATAAATGATCTCATCGTTCATCCAATCATCCATTTTGCCTGCTGTATTCCACCCCGTGTAAATCACAACACTCCAGTTTTCACCTTGATCTGTGGACTGATAAATGCCATCATGACCAATTCCATAGAGGACGTTATTGATTTCCAAGAGGCGATATCCAATAGCAAAACCTGTTGTTGCAGGAACCCAAGTTGTACCCATATCATCAGAATAATAAACGGTATTGACACCCCCGCCATTCGTACAAGCTACGATGCGTCCATTGACTTCGATAAAATCGGTAGCAGCCAAGCCAAATCCAGAAAGGGGTTCTGAAGGAAGTTGATTGAATGTATCACCATTATCGTAGGAGGCAAAGGTTACGCCTCCCATGTTGATCCAAATGCTGTCAGGACCCAAAAGGCTCATCGCTTCGACGTATCCGCTTGTAATGCTGGTCATGCTCCATGCGGCATCTCCGTCGTTGATGTACGCAATGCCAAAGTTGGTTCCGCCAAAAAACAGACGGTCTCCGCTCGTTAACATTTGACTCGCAACAAACATGGGATTGCCCCATGCGTCGGGCAAACTGGTATTGAATGTTTCCCAAGTGTCGCCATCGTTTGCGCTGCGATAACAACGACTTCCGTTTTGACAGCCCATGTATAGATAATCACCAAGATGAGCCCAACAGCGAGGGCCAATTTGCGGTACAGGCAAGGTGTTCGTCAACATTTCCCATGTATTTCCGCCATCTAACGTGCGCCATCCAAATTCATCTACGTTGACATAAGCGTAGTTATCATTGGCATAAAGGGTATGAACAAATCCTCCACCAGTGGGGCCTCCAGTTGATTGCAATTGTCCAAAAATTGCGATTGGAAATGCAAAAAGCAAAAGAAATAGATGTGATTTCATGGTATTAAATTTTACCATGCGAAAGTGCGATCCATGCACTATTGAAATTCTAAGGGAAATACCTTAATTTAATTGGGAAAGTAAATGCGAATGTTAACGAAGAATCATAATTGTTCCACGCACAGTTTGCGCTTCAAGGGATTTGTCGCTGTATTTCATGATCCATTGGTAGGCGTTGTCATGGACAAAGTGCTCACCTCCGTAGCAATTGCCTGTCCATGGGAGAAATGGATCGTCTGTGCGCCAAATACACGAGCCCCAGCGATCGTAAATGCACATTTCATAGGCATCTGGACGATAAGTAAATACGGGTAAAAACACATCATTGACACCATCTCCATTGGGAGTAATAGCATTGGGAATGAAATAGGCCAATTCGTCTCTTATAATCACTGTGATCGACGCGCGATTGCTACATCCGGAGACGTCAAATCCATCGAGTTGAATGGTGTAGATTCCCGATAGTGAAGGCAATTGCAAATCCCAAACCATGTCAGTACTTTCTAATTCAGGGTGATCAGTAACAGTCCATAGAATATTAGACGTGTTTTGGGTTGTAGCGGTGCAAACTACTTCGGTCAAAGGCAGATCCAAAATTTGATCGCTGACATCTATACTTACATCAATCGCGGGTGGTGCTTGAATGTTGATTGGATAAGTCGCTACACAATTTCCTCCGAAATCAACTTCTAAAAGGGAAGTGGTTGCGCATAGTTGTTCAAAATCGGCTGTTTCTCCAACAATTACTTGACCTAGGTACGAATAGGTTACGCTCGCTCCAATCTGATTGGCAACTTCTAATTTACCATCACACCAATCGGCGCAAGTGGCTGGAGTAATGTCCAAATCAATTTGAGGGGGCAGATTAAATTCAATGCTAATGTTATCCTGAGCCGTGCAATCTCCTACAGTTGAAACAACACTAAGAATGTAGGTTCCTGGATCGTCTGCGATAACCATGGAACTGGCAGAATTGCTGTTGAGGAATGTCACGTCAGAGGGGCCTGTCCAAAGGATGTTTCCTGCACTTACTTGTGCATCCAATGTAGTTTCCATGTCGCAGAGAAATAGATCGGCGCCGGCATCCACGGTGATAATCACATCCTCAATTTCTACTTCTTCCTCGTCCGAACATCCTTCTGTGTCTGTTAAACCTACAACGTATGTGCCAGGTGTCAATCCTGTCGCACTCATTCCGTTTGCTGGAGCTCCATTGACGCTCATCTCAAAAGGTGCGCTATCACCCGTTGCTATCACCTCAAATGAACCGTCTTCACCATTGCATGCTGCGTCAACTACGATATCAGTGATCTCAACCGTTGCGGCAATTTCAAATATTTGATTCAACACCCACGGATTGTCGCATACATCGCCAATGACACCTTGAGTACCTGGTTGAATACTTGCACTTCCCGCTGGCAATGGGTTCGGGAAGGTTACGATGAGTACATTGTCCAACTCATTATCAGAAGCAGATGCGACGTTGTTTGAGGTGTATAGTGTTCCCATTACAAATACATCAACCGACCCGTTATTGACGTTGGCCATAACGATGTTTTCTCCAAAGGTCAACGTCAATTCGGTTCGTGAGCAATCGATTGCAACGTCGGTCAGAACAGGCGCTTGTTCATCATATATACTTGCTTGACTCGATCCAAAATCCAAAGTATATCCGTTCAATGTTGCACTGTAATTCATGATCACCAAGGCATAGACGCTGCCAGCCTGTACGTTCAAATCGGCATTGAATGCAGGACCATTATTGTTCCCTGGGCCATTGCTGTTTCCAAAACCTCCTTGGGCACTGGAGATGCCTGTAGGTCCTTGAAATCCACTGTTTTCACCGTAGGAATTGCAACTTACTTCTGGCGATGCGCCATTGTTGATGCCTGCACAGCCATTTTCTGTGATGTCAAACAAAGACCAATCGTAATCGTCATTGTTGTTGTCTGGCTCTAGTAAGAAACTTAGAACGCCATCGTCTTGGGGAGAAAAAACATACCAGGCACTGTTGAATTCACCACCTGTCTGACAGGATCCTGGAGCCATTTCAAAGACGTTTCCTGTACCTGCTGGAGAATCGTTTTCATCATAGGTCGCATTGCAAACGGAAATCGCAGTGGCGCAATCGCTGTTTTGGGCGAGCATAGGATTAAGGATACATACCACTGCTAACGCAATAATGCATAAAAAATAACTTCTTATATGTCTGAAAATAAGATTCAAAGGGTGGTTGTTTCAGTCAATCTTTGGTTTACGCGATTCAACATAGTTTGTTCCAATAGCGAATGGAATTGACGCTCCTTGCAATAATAACTTCTTCAACGTGCATTTGGTTGTATGCTGCTAGGAATTATTCACAACCGGATGAAAACCCCACCTGTTGGAGCTGATTGTTCATTCCACGACCATTTTTACTTAATCCTTCCATGTTACAAAATGCACTCGGTGCATGTTATCGTTTGTGAAGGGCCGTTATGTCTGCATAGAAAGAAAATGAAAATCCACGCGATTGAAATGTTAAAGGTTTGGGTGTTATTTCAGAATGCCTGAGCTTTATTCAT
>JBDKJN010000118.1:0-3499 GCA_039796595.1 Bacteroidota bacterium | reverse complement strand
TGTCTTCCCTGTCTTATCGTTTGAGATTTGGAGGAAGTATGTGCCTTTTGCAAGATGTGAAATATTGATGGTGTTTGTTTCTGGATTTGTGATTGTTTGAACAGTTTTTCCTGTTGCGTCTTGCACGATAATTTTATCGAAATCAAATCCTGTAATTGTAATTTCTCCCGAGGTTATTGTAGGAAATACCATAAGTGTTTCGATGTTGTTTTCTTCAATACCAATGCAGCTTTCAATTTCTAAATCTTGTGTTGCATTTCCGCCACAGTTCTGATTTAAATTATAGAAATAAGAGACTTCATAAATTCCAATTCCAAGATCACTTGTGTTGAATGTGGTGTATTCTGCGCCGTTGACATAGTATGTTCCTCCAGCAGGTTCGCCGCCGCTTAGAGTGTAATTTACATTCAAACAAGGAGAAGCATCTGGTAAGTTTAGCGATACATTCAAGTTGTCAAGGACTTCGACTTCTTGAGTTACAGTGCCATCAAAACAGCCTGCGAGACTTTCATAGGTGTAGGTGATTTCATAAATACCGACTCCAACGATAGTTGGATCGAATACTCCATTGGAAACACCAGGTCCTGAGTATGTTCCTCCCAACGGCTGCGCGCCGCCAAGAACTGCAGGTTCAGAGTTGAGACAAAAGTCTTGAAGAGCACTTTCATTCCATACTACGTTCACGACATCTTCCACGATGACTTCAATAGATGTTGTTTGAAGAATACAATCGCCAAGTTGATTTGAGATGTAACAAACAAAATCGCCATCAGTAGTGACTTCAATGCTTTGGGTAGTTTCACCGTTGCTCCATTCATAACTATAGCCTTCACTCGCAGTGAGTGTAACGCTGCCGCCCTCGCAAAATGCGGTAGGACCAGAAGCTGTGACATAAGCAGAATTATTCAGAATAACAGATATGTTGTTCGTCCCTGAGTTGAGCACAGCAATGTCTATGGCCTCATCATCATTGAAATAATCAGCAACGATTAAATTGGGATTTTGATCAGCATCAAATGTTACAGGATCGTTGAAAGTGCCGTTGCCATTTCCGAAGAAAATACCAACGTTGTCTGATTGGTAGAATGCTGCGAGAATGTCTTGGTATCCATCGTTATTGATGTCCGCATTATCAAGTCCTCCCACATTAGTTCCATTGGGGATTCCCATTATGGATGCAGAAGAAATCGAACCTGAATTGCTTAAGAAAATGTAGAGATTATTTGAATTAGGACAAGCTACAACGAGATCATTAAATCCATCCCCATTGCTGTCGAAAATAGTTACGCCCTCGGGAGAGTTGCCGACATTTAAAATTTGTGGAGAAGCAAAAGTGCCGTCGCCATTATTTTGCAGAACATAGGCCTCATTTGATCCATTGCTGCTAATAACAATTTCGGGTAAAATATCGCCATTCAAATCACCTGAGGTGATATAGCGTGGATAGTTTCCAACAAGCGTAACAATAGCAGGTTGAAAGCTGCCATCGCCATTTCCGAGTGCAACTGAGAGTTCGTTTTGGTTTAGATATGTGCCAGCTAAATCAGCGTTGCCATCATTATTGAAATCATCCGTTATAATGGTTCGGTCGCCACCGAATGATAGTGATGAAGTGGGGATAACTGCGTATACCGAAAAAGTTCCGTTGCCATTTCCAGAGAAAATGACGAATCCTGCGTTGGAATGAGTTGCTAGATCGATGTTACCATCGTTATTAAAATCGTTTGCTACTAGTTGATCGCTTGGATAGCCAACAGAAAGAAAATTAGTGAGTCCAAAAGTACCGTCACCGTTATTTAGATTAATTGAAAGTGAAGAAAATTGATCACTCATTCCTGCAACATCTATATCGCCGTCGTTATCGAAATCTCCTGATGCGATTCCGTTTCCTCCGTTTCCAGTTATTAGGTTAAGTGTTCCGAAGGTGGTGTCACCATTCCCTTGGAGGAAAGTGATATTGTTGTTGGCATCATTGGCCGTTACGATATCGTTGAATCCATCATTATTGAAATCGCCGGAGCAGAGTTCTACGGTTTCTTCATTTGCGCTAAAGAATTGAATTGAGCTGGAGTAGCCAGCGCCATCGTTGGTTTTGATGGTAACGCCGCCGCTAGTATTGTTTGCAATTGCGGCGTCAAAGTCGAAATCATTATCCCAATCACCTACGATTATGCCGTAACAGTATGAACCAGTTTGTACATCTGAAGCAGCTGTGAACGAAGCGGTGTTTGAGTTATTCATAAGAATTTCGAAAGTTCCTTGTCCACCGATGATGATGTCTGGACCACCTGCATCATTTATATCTACAATTTCAATTTCTGAAAGTGAATTGCCGAGGGCATTTGAAACGGGATAGGATGTAGGTGTTGCTGAAATACCATTGTTGTTGATGAATACATCCACTTCGGCAATACTGTAGTAGGCGACAACAAGATCATGATAGCCATCATTATTCAAGTCGCCCGTGGAAATGTTTACGGGATGATCTTGCGTTGTGATTGATGGAGCTTGAATAAACAGCCCGTTTCCAAAGTTGCCTATCAATAGTACTTGGTCAGTGGCTGGACTTGAAACAGCGATATCGATAAGATTGTCATTGGTGAAATCGCCTAATGAAAATTGGGATTCAAGTTCTGATTGTATTCCTGTTTCAAACGTAATCGGCGCGTCGAAAGTGCCGTCACCATTTCCAAAAAGAATAGAAATAATTCCGTTTGAATTGCTATATGCGACAATATCTCTGTGGCCATCATTGTTTAGTTCACCCCCGGCCACTTGATCACCTGCACCTTGGTTTAATTCAATTGGTGCTTGGAAGCTACCGTCGCCGTTGCCTTTCAAGAAGTTGACATTGGCGCCATTGTTACCTGTTATCACATCCAAGTTTCCGTCTTCATCGAAGTCGCCGGCTTGAATTGATCTTGGTCCGCCAATGGTGGGGTAGCGATTATCAGCAGCTGGGTCGAAACAAATGGATTGTGAATTTGAAAATAAGGATGCAAAAATAAATGTTGCCCCAATAGTGAGGTTTTTGATTCTCATAGCGAATTAGTTAAGTGTAAAAAGCGAAGGTAGAGAAAATTATTTTTGATTTATTATTTCTTATTTTTGATTTTTACAAGATCACCAACCACCAACCACCAACCACCAACCACCAACCACCAACCACCTACTACCTACCACCAACCACCAGAAGAATGAATTACTACGAAATCCTTGGTGTTTCTCGCGATGCTACTCCCGCGGAGATTAAGCGGGCTTATCGCCGAAAGGCCTTGGAGTTTCATCCAGATAGGAGCACAGATCCAAATGCTCATGAAAAGTTCATTCAAATAAATGAGGCGTATGATTTCTTAATCAATAAGGGGAATTATAACGATCCTTACCAAGTGTCGCAGGATGATTGGGAAGAAAGTTTGAGAGTGGCATCACGCAATAGAGCTCAAGAAGAGGCACGCATGCGTTATGAGGAGTATATTAATTCTGATTTTTATAAAGC
>JBDKJN010000117.1:0-4336 GCA_039796595.1 Bacteroidota bacterium | reverse complement strand
TGCAAGGAAACCATTCATTTGGGCTATGTAACTCGCCTTCAATCTTTAAGCGCTGCAAAATCGCATTTGGAAACGAATAGCTGATACATCATTTTTTTAAAAACACCCATGAGCGAAACCGCTAAACTTATTTTGGATGGCAAAGAGTACGAGTTGCCAGTTTACGTTGGTACTGAGAATGAAAAAGCCATCGATATAACCAAATTGCTTGATCAAACAGGCTATATCACACTCGATAGCGGTTATAAAAATACGGGATCAACAAAAAGTGCCATCACATTTCTGGATGGTGATAATGGTATCTTATGGTACAGAGGTTATCCAATTGAGCAATTGAGCGAGTACGCTTCTTTTATCGAGGTGGCCTATCTCTTGATTTACGGAGAATTGCCAAACGCTAAGGAATTGGCATATTTCCAAAATAGCATTACACAGCACACTTTGGTGCATGAAGATATGAAGCGTTTTTATGAAGCATATCCAACGGGTGCTCACCCGATGGGGGTATTGTCTTCGATGATCGCGAGTATGTCTACATTCTATCCGGAGTCACAAAACCCGAACCGCCCTTTCAAAGATATTGAATTAACGATGCATCGTTTGATGGCCAAAATGCCAACGCTCGCTGCACAAGCGCACAAGGTGAGTATTGGTCATCCAATCATCTATCCGCGTAACAGTTATTCTTATACGCAGAATTTCTTGAACATGATGTTTGCGTTGCCGACCGAGGATTATGAAATTGATCCAGTGGTAGATGATGCGCTCAACAAGTTGTTGATTCTTCATGCTGATCATGAGCAGAATTGTTCAACGTCAACTGTACGTATCGTAGGTAGCTCTCAGAGCAACCTTTATAGCTCGGTTTCTGCTGGTATAGCGGCTCTTTGGGGTCCGTTGCACGGTGGTGCGAATCAAGCTGTAATCGAAATGCTCGAGCGAATCAAAGCCGATGGCGGAAATACAGACAAATGGATTGAGAAAGCGAAGGACAAAAACGATTCATTCCGTTTGATGGGCTTTGGTCACCGTGTCTACAAGAATTTCGATCCACGTGCGAAAATCATCAAGAAAGCATGTGATGACGTATTGAACCGCATGGGTATTCATGATCCTGTATTGGACATCGCAAAACGCTTGGAAGAAGTAGCTCTTCAGGATCCATATTTCATTGAACGCAAATTATATCCAAACGTAGATTTCTACAGTGGTATCATCTACCGTGCAATTGGTATTCCAACTGAAATGTTTACCGTAATGTTTGCTTTGGGCCGACTGCCTGGTTGGATTGCACAATGGAAAGAAATGGTGGAGCAAGGCGAACCTATCGGTCGTCCGCGCCAAGTATACACAGGTGCAAACAAACGTGATTATACGCCAATGCCCCTTCGCGGATAATTGGAATAAATAGATTAAAAAGGTCGGTTTGCCGACCTTTTTTTATGTCCGAATGGTTGTAGTGTGCATTCGAAGATTAATTTCGCCACAAATCAAATACATTATACATCATGAATGATGCAGGTCGCGTGAGCACAGCTGTTGAAAATGGAATTGGAACTGTTACATTTTTTCATCCACAAAGCAATTCATTGCCTGGAGCTTTGTTGCGTGAATTGGGTGATACGATTACCGCCATCGGTCAACGTGATGACGTAAAAGTAATCATCCTTCGCAGCGAAGGTCAAAAGGCTTTTTGTGCCGGCGCCAGTTTTGATGAGTTGGTTGCTATCAATGACAAAGAAGGAGGCCTGGCATTCTTTTCCGGTTTTGCACATGTGATCAATGCAATGCGCAAGACAGATAAACTTGTCATAGGTCGGGTACAGGGAAAGGCCGTTGGAGGTGGAGTTGGCTTGGCTTCAGCCGTTGATTATTGTTTTGCAACGCAACAATCCTCGGTCAAATTAAGTGAATTGGCCGTAGGTATTGGTCCTTTTGTAGTTGGTCCGGCCGTAGAACGCAAAGTAGGTGTTAGCGCAATGTCTCAAATGGCGATTCAAGCGACAGAATTTATGTCAGCGGAATGGGCACGCGAGAAAGGACTTTATGCTGAGGTTTTTGATACGGAGGAAGCAATGGATGCTGCGATCAATCAATTGGCCAATCGTCTTGCTGCTAGCAGTCCTGATGCTATGCGTGAGTTGAAGAAAATCTTCTGGCAAGGGACGGAAAACTGGGATACGCTATTGGTTGAACGTGCTGGAATTTCAGGACGTTTGGTGCTTTCTGAATTTACCAGAAATGCCATTGCCAAGTTTAAGGCTAAGGCTTAATCTTAGTTCAAACAACTGCAAGCTGGTTATGGTGCTTGCACAACTGCTGGTTCCTCGTACTTATTGAATTCGTCCGCGGCGAACCATTTCGCATCTGATTTTGCTTTTTCAAAGAAGTAGGAACTACCCCCTACGATGATACCAAGTGCCATGATTGGATTAAATTTAACAGGGCCCCCAGACATGCTGATGACGTTTTGAGTGATCAAACCCGCTCCTCCAGCAATTAATCCTGCTTGTATCCATTGGTATTTGCGGTAGTCACGCAAGAAACGCAAGCTTCCTTCGCAAGAGGCTAGGTCTGTGCGTAAGTTGCGGTAGGTCGCTTTGCGCACCTTGTCCTCGCCGATACTGTAGTATTGAAAAGATAATCCAGAAGCCAATAATTCGTTATCCACTTCGCGATCTCCGGTGACATTCAAAGTTTCGCCGCCATAAATGTCCATGTCGATTTCTTCGAACAAGTTCATTCTCCCTTTTTTGATACGCAATGCATATCGCTCCGGCGAATTTTGAAACAAGTGATCCAAATTTGCGAAATATCCATTGCGATTTTGAATGAATGATATATTGTCGGTTTCGAACTCGGTGCCATCAATTAAAAATACTGGATATTCCAACAATTGGGGCGAATACACAATGTTTTCACCTTCGATCCTCTCTCCAGATACCAATTGAATGTAGCATTTTTGTTGACCCAACTGAGCCAGTGAAGCAGTGTGGAGACTAACTCCAACCACGATTGTAGTTAAGATACGAAACATGATTGTTCTTTTTATCAGCCTCTGTATACGGTAGTTCGAGTGAGAGGTTACGGGAAGCGATAATGCCTTCCTCTTGCCTAGAATGGTTGTTCAGGTGAGTCCACATTGGGAGCATGATCTCCAATCTTATTGTTTCTTCAATTCGTTTGGCCAATGCTTATAGGCGAACTGCATGGCAACGGTTTTATCAAAGTCGTGATCCACATAGGCCTGAATCAATTGGCTGATGATCTTACTCTTTTCAAAAGTTGCAAAGTGTCCTGCACCGCGAATGACCAATGGCTCGTGTATTTTTTTGGGATTAAATAATCTATCGCGATCTCCTAAAATATGCAGAAAGTTACCCGTAGGTTGTCGAAGGTGTTCCCATTCTAAAACGGCACGAATCGAAAAATGTAAAAAATCTGGTCCATTCGTTTTTAGCATGTCATAGAAGCGTTTGCGATCTTCAGGGGATTGAAACCCCATAAAAAGATCAGCTGCATTGGCCAGAGAATAAATTTGATTTGGACCGAGTAAACGATGCAGCCGCATGTGTTTTAACATGCGCAGCGCGAAAGGGAATTGATGATTCGAACAAGGTGCGGAGAGTAGGATTGTTGCTCTCGGAGCAATCAGATGAGACAATTCAGTAGCTACCATGCCCCCCATGCTTGATCCAACAATTACGTTGTTCTTGGTCGTGATTTGTTCTGCAATTATTGCTGCATAATCTGCCAGGGTTATGGATTGACGCTGTGACGGCCAATCCAAGGCATGTATGACTCCGCCAAGGTGGTAATTTGAGTATAAGGAGGCATTGGCTCCCATGCCCGGAATGAGATAAAAATGCAAATGCTCTTCACTCATTTTTTTTCTATAAATTTAAGCAAGATCTGGCCTACAACCAAGGTCATTCACTGGTATAATATTTTCGGATAAACGGGCTACGTCCAATCACTGTGTAATTTCGGAATAAAGCGAAAGATCCCGAACCTCGGTTCAACCGAGGTTCGGGAGGACAATCGACAAGTCTTATGAATAGCTTGGCCAGAACGAATACATAGCGCAGAGAATCATCTAGGCCAAGCCTTTTAATTTATCAAAATCTCGTCTTCCCGATCGCAGAGAGGGATCTCAAACAACTGATCTGAATGCCTAAGGGATGAATATCTAAACAGACTAAAGTAGGCTCTGCTGACTCTGTCACCTCTTTTGAAGAAGTAGACATTATCGCATTTATGACCAATGGCTCTCGTTGAATATTCATACATCCTATACCAATTGTACAAGTGGGAGCTAAACCGTTAATCCGATAAA
>JBDKJN010000116.1:0-8699 GCA_039796595.1 Bacteroidota bacterium | reverse complement strand
CTCGAGTGGAAAACATCAACTTGCAATCCAAAAGAGTGATCGCCGACATTGGTGAATTAGCTTTCGATTATTTGGTCATTGCGACGGGTGCCACCACGAATTTCTTTGGCAATAAAAATATTGAGCGTTTGGCCATGCCAATGAAGACAGTTTCTGAAGCGTTGAATATTCGTTCGCTGATGTTGCAGAATTTAGAGAAGGCGTTGTTGACAAATGATCCAAATGACAAGGATTCACTCATGGGGATTGTGATCGTGGGCGGTGGCCCAACAGGAGTTGAATTGGCAGGTGCAATTGCAGAGTTGAAGCGGGACATTTTGCCCAAGGATTATCCTGATTTGGATATGCGCGTCATGGATATACACTTAATAGATAGCAATGCACGAGTGCTTAAAGAGTTTGATGAGAAGAGCAGTCAAGTTGCAATGGAAGAGCTTCAGCGAATGGGAGTGGATCTTCGTCTGAATGAACGAGTGACTGACTATGACGGCAAGGTGATAACCTGTCAATCAGGACAAATTTTACCTGCAGCCATGGTCATTTGGGCCGCCGGGGTTAAGGCCAATATTCCTCCAGGGATTCCGGAATCGGCGATCAATGGTGGGCGTATTGCTGTCAATAGTTTTAATCAACTGATCGAACATCCTAGTGTATTTGCAATTGGCGATGTGGCTGCGATGGTAACCGGGGATTTACCTCGTGGACACCCTATGGTTGCGCAACCAGCAATACAACAAGGCAAGCGTTTGGCAGAGAATTTAATTGCTTTGACACAGCATCAGTCTATGCGACCATTTGCTTACAAGCATTTGGGCAGCATGGCCACCATAGGAAGAAATAAGGCCGTTGTGGAGTTTCCAAAATGGAAAATGAAAGGATGGTGGGCATGGTGCATTTGGTTGTTTGTACATGTATTTCAGTTGATCGGTTTCCGTAATAAGATCATGGTGATGATCAGCTGGGCACAGAATTATTTGCGTCATGCACGTGATTTGAGATTGATCATTCGACCATTCAATCAGAAATAATAAAGGCCGCCTCTATTCGGGCGGCCTTTTAATTTTCAGCGGTAATGTGATTAGTCGATACGTTTTATTTGTGCACCTAGCGCTTGCAAACGGGCTTCAATATTTTGATATCCACGATCGATTTGTTCGATGTTTTGAATAACTGATTTGCCGTTGGCGGCCAATGCAGCGATAAGCATAGACATACCTGCACGGATATCGGGCGATGACATAGTAATGCCGCGCAGTTTGGTTTCACGATTGCTGCCAATAACCACAGCGCGATGTGGATCGCATAAAATAATTTGTGCGCCCATTTCAATCAATTTATCGACGAAGAACAGACGGCTCTCAAACATCCATTGATGTATTAAAACGCTTCCTTTGGCTTGAGTTGCTGTTACCAAAGCAACAGATATTAAGTCGGGAGTGAATGCGGGCCATATACCATCTCGAATAGTCAAAATTGAGCCATCGATGAGTTGAGATATTTTATAACTGTCTTGGGAAGGAATATGAATATCATCACCTCTAAATTCCAATTGGATACCCATTTTGCGGAAAACAGAAGGAATGATTCCCAACTCAGGAATCGCACAATTTTTAATCGTTATCTCGGAATTGGTTGCCGCCGCGAGTCCGATAAAGCTACCAATTTCAATCATGTCGGGCAACATGCGATGCGTACAACCACCCAATGAATCGACCCCGTTAATGATAAGTTTGTTGCTGCCAACACCGTTGATTTTTCCGCCCATGCTGATGATCATCTTACACAATTGTTGTAAGTAAGGTTCACTGGCTGCATTATAAATGGTGGTTTCGCCGGGAGTGAGGGCGGCCGCCATTAAGATATTTGCTGTGCCCGTAACGGATGCTTCGTCGAGGAGTATGTAGGCGCCTTTGAGGTTGGTGGCATTGATTTTATAAAAACGCTCATCCTTCAGATGCTCAAAGGTGGCGCCTAAAGCTTCAAATCCTCTGAGATGTGTATCAACCGGGCGACGTCCAATTTTATCTCCTCCTGGTTCTGGGATGTAGGCCATGCCAAAACGAGCCAATAGAGGACCGATAATCATGATGCTACCGCGAAGCGCACCACCCTTTTTCTTGAATTCATCGGTTTTGAGGTACTCCAGGTTGACATGTGCAGCTTTAAAACTGTATTTGCCTTCTTCAAGTTTTTTTACTTCAACCCCTAATGCGGCCAACAACTCAATGAGTTTCATGACATCAAGAATGTTAGGGATATTGTCAAGGATTACTTCCTCACCCGTCAATAAAACTGCTGATACAATTTGGAGCGCTTCGTTTTTCGCGCCTTGTGGAATCACCTCACCCTGGAGTTTTTTTCCACCTATGATTTCAAATGATGCCATGTGCTTTCTACGTCTGTATTATTACAGTATAAAAGAAAGCGTTCATGCTACACTATCGCAGGGAAAGCGAGAAAATTATTGACATTCTTACGCTTAATACAACTTCATTCGTTTGCGGTCGAATGCCCCTAAATAGGTGAGGTTGATTTCAGGTCCACCGACGAATGCGGTTACTCCTTCCATTTTGCGTAAACGAATATCGTAGCCTATTCCCAGGATTGCGGTACGCTTGAATTCAAATGCCACCATAGGGTGAATCGCGTCTCTCCAACGATAGAACACGCCAGCTTTAATTGAACTACTTGTTTTTACTGTTGTGTATCGACTATCACCACCTAAACGGTAAGAGCCGGTTACGCCTACCATGATTTCCATTGCACCGCCTTGTCTTTGATAAAGTACATCATATTGCATATCCAGAAGGTTGCCCTTATTGGTGAGGCTCGCTGTAGCCGTCTGGCGATAACGATAGCGTTCTGTACCTTTTCGAATGAACTGTAAACTTTGATTGGTATGATGAATGGCAAGACTGGAGTTGAACTTTGATTTAGAGCTCATTTTTCGGCGCCAGTTGACACCTGCCGATAAATCGATAGTGCCGTCCTTCTTAGCCACAAATCGTTCGTTATCATCCATGGTTGGATCATACTCAATACCATTAAATTGAGAATCCCACGCGAGTCCAGTCCAATCGATACTGCGTTGAAGATAACCCACTTGTAATCCGCCCGAGAGCAAGTTGCGTTGATTTGCAAGTAAGTGGTAAGCGACATTGCCCTTTATACTCAATGTCTTTAGAGCGGCCTTCCCGGCTTCATCTTGTACAACTGACAATCCAAACCCTGTGAAATTATCGTTATAGTAACTCAACATTTTGTATTGAGCATCTAACACATTGGTTTTGTATCCATCAAAGATGGAGCCCCATTGTTTGCGATGCACTACTGTCGCACGCAGCGATTCTTCGAACAATCCAGTCACAGCGGGATTGTACATCTGAGTGGCAGAAGTAAACTGAGATAAATGAAAGTCTTGTGCTGATGCCGACAATAGACCGAATGATCCTACGGTCAGTGTGATGCATCGGAATATGAAGTGTAAATGTTGTTTCATCAGGTTTGTGTTTATCGAATCAATACCACTTCGCCTTGGAAGGTTAGTGGGGTATTATTACTTAATCGAATCTTCAAGGTGTAGAAGTAGCTTCCGGATTGTGCTGGTGCGCCTCTTAACTGGCCATCCCAACCTCTGGTGATATCGGTGCTAACAAATACTTCTTCGCCCCAGCGGTTGTAAATATTGAATTCCATGCGAGCTATACCATTTCCTCTAACAAAGAGTACATCGTTGTTGCCATCGCCATTAGGAGAAAAGATGTCGGGTACGAAAATTGGAATTTCGGGAAGAACACAGAAGGTGTACGAAGAAGTGTCCTCGCACCCTGCGTCATTCATGACGTATAGATTAATGGTATACGTACCAGGAGAGCTGAAATTTTGATTCAAACTTTGGCCAGGGGCATATGGTGAGGAACTGCCGTTTCCAAAGTCCCATTGTCCTGTGGTGGCATTTTGACTCAAATCAATGATATTTACATTGGAGGCGTCTAAGAAATCAATACAAGGACTATTTGGCGTAGTAATGAAACTCGCATTGACATTTGGATAACTGGGAATTATTACCGTTTCAGGAGTGGTCTCACAACTGGTGATGTTGTCCGTGACCACAAGTTGCCAACTGGTCCCCGCAGCTGCCGTAAGTGTTGGGCTAATGGTGTTATTCCATTGGATGGTGTAGTCACCTCCCACTGGTGTCACGGCAACGCTGGCAAATCCTTCTTCTCCTAAGCATAATGTATCGGATGTAGTTACGACTGTTTCAATGGGCTGAAGCACTTCAATGAAAATGCTATCCATAATCGAAGGACCACAACCATCGTTGATCGTTACAGAGATATATTGTGATTCACTCAACGTTGTTGTGGTTGTGTTGAACGCGAGACCACCAGTACTCCATTGATAGGAATATCCATTGTTACCTGGATAACCTCCTGATGTTTCTGCTGTAATCGTCACCGATTGATCTTGACATAATGTGAGATCATTCGCGGTTAATGAATTGATAAGTCCGGGATGAATGGTGAACTCAACGGTATCGGATGTGTTTGGGCAGAATTGGCCGATATGCGTATAAATCACTTCGTAGTCGCCTTCTCCAAGTTGTGATGGATTAAAACTATTGGTGAGTACAGGCCCTGAAAATACCCCTCCGGAAGGATCGACCTGGAAAGTGTAGATTTGATTAAGCATACAATAATCCGAATTCAGATTACTAATTTCTGCTTGCTGAAACAATTCAATTGTTACCAGGACACTGTCGCTACAACCTGCGGGTGCTGACCAATAGATGTAATCCTGACCGGGTGTTCCCAGTGCCGGATTGAACATTCCGGTAGCGGGATTTGTAATGCCCGCTCCACTCCAGGTACCACCTGGTGTAACAGTAGGATCTATAAGAACTTCTGCTTCATTGCTGCAGAATTCTAAATTTTGAACTGCCAACACATTGTTGTAAACGCGCATTTCAAGACTGTCGATGCATGTGTTTTTTTCATAATAGATGATGTGAGTGCCAGGCCCTGCTGTTGCGGGGTTGAAACGATAGGATGAACCACCTAAAAATTGTACACCTTGCCCAGTCCACTGACCACCAGACGGGCCAAAGAAACCAATGGACTCTTCGTCTAACATCATTGGATCATCGTTGAAGCAGAAATCCATGAAGTCTTCGGTGATGGTGGTGCGCAAATTGTAAACAGTTATGGTATCCGAACAACCATTCGGTGCGGCGTAATAAATGTTTGCGTAGGCATCGTTGGCAATTAATCCAGGGTCGAAAAGGCCAGTAGTCAAATTAACTAAACCGTCTCCTGTCCAAACACCACCTGGTGGAGTAGGCGTAGGACCTTCGTACCAAACTAAAGGTGCTTCGTCAGGGCAAGTAGTGTGATAAGAACCACCAATATCAATGGGCTTAACGAATACTTCGAAGTCTTGATTGCATCCGTTGATTGCGTAGTTGAAAGTAACCCAACCTCCCGGCGTTTGTTCAGGAGAATAAACACCCAGACTATCATCGACAATGCCTGGGCCTGTCCAGGTGCCTCCTGGCGGAGCAAAGAAGATGGTGTCGTACCATGCACTTTGACAAATGGTATCAAGAATGAATTCACCACTTATGTTGCCAACGTGGATCATTGTTTGGTCGGTACAACCGTTGAGGGTGTAGGTAGAGACATAATCACCCAGTAACACCGGGTTGAACAAACCATTTGCCGAGGTAAACACTCCGCTCCAAGTGCCACCGGACGGAGTAGCGTGAAGCGCAAACTGACCAGTATTTTGACAAGCTGCCGTGTAATCTTCAGCTTGAATTGCAGTGATAGTGAATTGCACACTATCCAAACAAGTTGTAGTTTCAAAATAGACATAAGTGATTCCGCCACCTGCTACGCTGTCCGGATCAAAGATGGAGGTACCCGCTTCCAGACCGTCACCATACCACTCGCCAGCACCTGAGGCTGTCATTTGAATATCATCTGCTGATTGACAAAGGGTTTGCTCAGGCGTTGTTATTCCAGTGCTACTTACAGTAATGGTGATTGAACGTGTAACACTGCTTCCTGTGTTGGGATCTGTGATGACACAAGAGTAGGTCGTGTTTTGTGTAGGGCAAACCTGATGCGGGCCTGCAGATGCTGGTAAACCTTGATTCCAGCTATAGGTGTAATCGGTACAGCTTTCAACAAGTACATCCACATTGGTGCATTCACCAGAACAAATCTGGTTGTCGCCAGCGATCGCTTGTGCTTTGATTGGACAATTGGTATAATCATAGCTTGTAGCGATGTCAAATGGATAGGTAATGCCGCAAGCATCTGTAATGTCCACGTGAAGTTCGATTTCCATTAGACAGCTATAATCTATCGGATGATCCAAAGTCAAAACCGTGAATGCCGTTTGACTACCTGAGCAACCTGCAATTTGTATAACATCAAAAGTTTCATTTTGGTTAGAAACAGAAAAATTTGCAGCTTGGAATAAGGCACATGGATAAGACTGATCATAGTTGACCTGAATGGTGGTGGAGTTACAAATTGGGTCAACCAAAACAGACATCGTCGGAGGGGTTGGTGGAGGGATCACAGATTCCCATTCTACGCTGAATCCACAATAGGCAACATTAAGATCGGATGTAAATACTAAGGTAATAGCTCCAGACAGGGCTGTAATGTTGGGTGGTAAATTTACTCCAGTGAACTGGCCGAGTAGGGTTCCACTGGCGTCGGTCCCATCATAGATGGAAAGAAAATCAAAATTGGCTTGAACACAAAATTGATTAAAAAAGGTTAGCGTGATGGGGCCTCCGGTTTGAATGGTGGTTGTCAGGTTTTCATTTTGTCCATACGTATTGCCCTCTCCACCGCTATCATACAATATTCCTTGACAATCGGTGAGGACTGCCCCATTGGTCATATTGTATTCAGGTAAGTCCTGGCTATGAAGTAAACCGACAAACAGAAAACTGAATAAGCTGATAAATAGTAATCGTAACATAAGCAAGCCACTTGGTACCAACGCTTGAGACAGGTACTTCACAAATATAAGAAAAGTAATAGAAGCATCAGCCCTATTTATAGCATTCCATCTTCAATGCTTTGTTGGTTTCTTTATGATTTGCAGTCGTCAATTGAGACAGGTTTTCAATCGTGTAAAAGGTGGTTTTCATGCGTTGTTTTCGCCACCTCAACGCATGAAGAAAGCCTATAAACTATCTACAATAGCGATAAACTTGGTTTGCACTTCATTGCTCCAATTGCCGGCACGGTCGCGTATTTGGAATTTGAAGTTGGTATTTTCAATGGTGCCAGAAGAAAGTAGGAACAATGGATCTAAAGTCAATTCATAGGTTCCTTTGATATGCAGTTCTTGCAGATCTGGAGTCATCGGAGGTATGTGGTACCAGTCGTATTCTGAAATGCGAGCATCTTTGATTCGCAGAGTGTAATCGTCGGTATCTTGCTCGCCCAAATCGCCTTGATGATCTTCATAAGTGAATCGAATGACCAAGGCATTATTAAATTGTTCAACACTATCTGCCGAAACACTGAGATACGTAATGATGGGGGCCACCGGATCTGGTTCGTCTTTTTTGCAGGCGTTCAACATAGCGATGCAGATGACCACCAGGACTATCTTTTTTAAAATCTTCATTGTATTAGAATAGAGAAGAATAAATACCAAAAGGGTTCTGAACTGTCATTGGGAATCAAGGTTGGATTGACTTGAAGCCCGTCATCAACGCTACATCGCATGTAATACGTTTGACCGCTCGTTGCTGTGCTTAAGTCCAATGTTGCTTTGTAATAAAACGAGCTAGGTGAGTCACCAAAGTCCAAAGCGGTTATTGGAGTTTGTGCCGAAAAGGTACTGGCAAATGTGGGAACGAAGTTGGTGGCAGAAAGTGATGTCTGCAGGCTTATGGCTTCGAAGCCTACAGGATACGCAGTTTCTTGATAAGGAAAAATCCAGACATCAACAATTCCGGCAGGCACTTCAATTGCACCAATTCCGAATGGACTATCTGTTTCACGTGGGTAAGGTGATGTTGTATTGTTTTGGGGGAAAATTGCAAGTCCATAGATGATGGGTAATGGAGTGGCTTCAGCCGGTGGAGGTGGATTGCCGTACATGTCTTTTGCGCCTGACATGATCCACGACTCAATTTTTGAGATGTACAATGCTTTGTTTTCCATCCAGTCAGTGCCATCGGTTTCTAGGGGCATAATTCCGCTGGTGTTGGGAATAAAATTCGTTAGGCGCTCATGCAAGAGTGATAGGGTCGTATCACCAGGCACAACTCGATATTCAAAACTATTGGCGGTGTTGTTGGTGATGACAGGATGATGAACCAACGTGTGGTAGGAACTCGAGACACTGCGGAATTCAGGTTCAAAAGTACCGTCGTGACAACCGCTATTGGCACAAGTAGGTAAGAACACCTTTTCGTGCAACCAGGCAAAATTTGATGTTGGTATCACCTCAAGATTTGGATTGTCATTCTGAACCACTGTGGTAGTTGTGGTATATGGGTTCTCTGGATCATCTGGTTTACACGTAGGTAATGCCACAATGATGAGGAATACGAAAGGCCAAAGAATTTTTTTCATCATCCTGGATTATTCATTAGATACAACAAGGATTGAGTATCATCGGCCAGCAAATTGGCCGGAATGGATCCCGCAATTCCCAAG
>JBDKJN010000115.1:0-7897 GCA_039796595.1 Bacteroidota bacterium | reverse complement strand
TTTTTGGTGCGGAGTGGGCGAATGTTCAACCGCATAGTGGGGCAAATGCAAATAGCGCTGTTATGCTGGCTGTACTTCAGCCTGGTGATACTATAATGGGTTTGGATTTGGCACAGGGAGGCCATCTTACCCACGGATCGCCCGTCAACTACAGCGGCAAGTTGTATCGTCCCGTCTTTTATGGGGTTGAGCGTGAAACAGGACGCATAGAAATGGCTAAAGTCCGTGAAATTGCCGAACGTGAGAAACCAAAATTGCTCATTTGTGGAGCTTCTGCTTATAGCAGAGATTGGGATTATGCTGAATTTAGATCCATTGCAGATAGCGTTGGGGCTTTGTTGATGGCAGATATTTCGCATCCGGCTGGACTCATCGCGAAAGGGCTATTGAATAATCCAATACCCCATTGCCACATTGTAACGACGACGACACATAAAACTTTGCGTGGTCCGCGTGGTGGTGTCATCCTTATGGGGCGTGATTTTGAGAATCCAATGGGATTTAAGACGCTTAAGGGAGAGTTAAAGATGATGTCGGCTGTGCTTGATGGTGGGGTTTTTCCAGGAATGCAAGGCGGGCCATTGGAACACGTGATTGCTGCTAAGGCAATTGCGTTTGGTGAGGTTTTGACCCCCGCATTTGAAACATACGGTCGACGCGTGATGGCCAATGCAAGCGCGCTGGCTGCTGCATTAATGTCGAAAGGCTATAATTTGGTAAGCGGAGGTACAGATAACCACTGTTTTTTGATTGACTTGCGCAATAAGTCCATCACCGGTAAAGAAGCGGAGCAGGCGTTGGTTGCAGCCGATATTACGGTGAATAAAAACATGGTGCCATTCGACGATAAGTCGCCATTTGTTACTTCGGGGATTCGCATCGGAACGCCAGCAATCACGACGCGTGGCCTAGAGGTCAACGATATGGACTGGATTGCTGATATTATAGATCGTGCATTGATCGGCCGTGCTGATTTGGCCAATCTGCAAAATATCAAGGCTGAGATTAATCAACGCATGGCGCCACTGCCTTTGTTTGGTGGACTTTAATTGTTTTTAAAAACGCGTATTGCCTGGGCTGAAGGAGGCCTTAACTCTCCTCGCCATGACGCTCCTTTGAGAACAAAGTCGTCTTTCTTTGCCTTACTCAACGGTGAGTAGACTGAGCGAGGTTCTTCTTCCAATCGTATTTTTTGGATTTTACGATCTTCAATCGTGATCATGATGTTTGAACAATCGCCTTTGTTGTGCCCAATAATTCGGGGCTTGTCTTTTTTGTCACTTTCAGGAAAATAAACGAGCTGCCCGTTGCCTTCTACGCGCAAGGTGCGTAATTCATTGGCCTGAAATTGTCCAGTCATATCTCTTCCCTTAATCTGATGCAAAAGGGTCGTGTCAGATGGGTTCAACGAATTTTCAATGGCTCGACCAATAATCATGGCGTTATTTCTAAGATATAATCGGTCTGGGCCTCCGTTGTGTAAGGTCATTCGGACGGTGTCGCATGTCATTTGGTTGTTACCATGCCATAAAATTGGTCCGCGGTGAAGTTCTAACAACGAGTCACTGACGAAATACATCAATGAGTCACAGATGCCTTGAAGATCGGAGTGAAAAAACGAGACATCGTGATAGGCTTTCATGATGTTAGATGAGTCTTTGGCGCCGATCAGGAAGAGGCTATCTGCTCGTACAAACAGGGAATCGTTTTGACCTAAGTCTTGATATAACCATGCCTGTTTGGTGACATAACTGAAGTTGTCTATTTCGCGATGTTTACCGTACTCGCCATGAATTTGAACACCTGCTGTGGTGTCTGCTATCGTGACTTGGCGAAATACTTCTCCAATTCCTTTTTGCCCGTCATAAAAAATACTGTCACCACGTAGTTTTATTTTGCCAGATGTCACTGTGGCGTTTCTTCCAAAACGAGATTGATCGAGTTTGGTGTTGTAATATCCATTCTCACAATAAAGTCGGGTCGAATCTCCTATGATATGTGTTGGACCGAAAAAATATGCGATTTCGCTCGCTTCCAAATATTGAAGGGTATCTGAATAAACGATGTAGTCTGGATTCTTGAGTTCAACGTTTTTGCGGAAATGGAACACTTGTGATTTACTGTTGTATGTTCCTCTTTCGCTTTGAAGTTGGTTTTGATCCTTAGTTGAAACTACTTTTCCGCCACCCGTATAGTTGGCGATTCCTGTTCTTGTGTTATAGGTAAGCACAGGTGTAGTTAACGTCATTTGACCATCGCGCAATTTTACGTTTCCTTTTACAGTGGCGGTATTGATGCTCTCCTCAAAATGCATGGTCGTGCCAGTGAGTGTGTATTCGCCGGCTTTAAACATTTGAATATTTCCAAATGCGTCGAAATTGTCATTGGGAAAAAGATAAGCGCTATCGGCATAAAACTGAGTTCCCTCGTATTCTAAATGTACGTTCCCGATAAGACGCTGAGCATCCACTTGGCTTTTGTCATAAACCCAATTGTCTGAATTGATCAATCGCACTTTCTTCTGAGCCGCGGTGTCCGACATCACGCCCGTAAAGGCGAGCAGTAGAAGCATAGCGTACCGTAATCTCGTGTGCATTTTTGGGCAAAATCAAAAACAGTGCCTTAGCTTTTTTGCGAGGCACGAAGAATGGTTTGTTTGCGGTCGGGTCCCACGGATACTACCGTGATAGGAATTTCAAGAGCGGTTTCTATGAACTGGATATAGTCTGAAAGAGCTGCCGGGAATTCGTTTTCGGACTGAAGTTGCGTCAAATCGCAATGCCAGCCTGGAACTGAAGTATATATCGGCTGCACATATTCTGGTGAAATATCATAGGGCAAAAAGTCTATTTTTTCGCCGTTGAATTGATAATGTGTACAGATCTGTAACTCCTCAAAATCGCTAAGGACATCGGCTTTCATCATGATGAGCTGCGTCACACCATTGATCATACATGCGTAGCGAAGCGCTGGAATATCCAGCCATCCACAACGACGAGCACGGCCTGTAGTGGAACCAAATTCACGCCCGGTTTGGCGCATCTGTTCTCCTATGGCATTGTCTAATTCTGTTGGAAATGGCCCACTGCCTACTCGTGTGCAATAGGCTTTGAAAATACCTATGACTTCTCCAACTCGCGATGGTGCTATACCCAAACCTGTGCATGCGCCGGCAGCGATGGTGTTGCTGCTAGTCACAAAGGGATAACTTCCGAAATCAATGTCCAACAACGAGCCTTGTGCGCCTTCAGCTAAAATTTTCTTACCTGCTTGCATTGCTCGATTGATATAATGTTCGCTATCTACAATGGTCAATTGACGCAATACTTCAACCCCCGCGTGAAATGCGTTTTCCATTTCATCCAATTCCGAAGTGGTGTATACGTCCGCTATACCAAATCCTTGAATGAGTTGCAGATGTTTGGATTTAAGCGATTGGTATTTAGCATCGAAATTCTGATCCAAAAGATCGCCTACGCGCATTCCGTTACGGCCTGTTTTGTCCATGTAACACGGTCCAATACCCTTCAGGGTACTGCCTATTTTGCTTGTTCCCTTAGATGCTTCGCTCGCTCGATCCAATAGACGATGTGTTGGCAAAATGATATGTGCTTTGCGGCTGATGACCATGCGCCCTGAAACATCAACGTTTTTTTCTCGCAAGCCAGCAATTTCCTTGGCAAAAATTACGGGATCAATGACTACTCCATTGCCAACCAAATTGGTCACATGTGAATGGAATATACCTGAAGGAATAGTATGAAGAACGTGTTTGGTACCTTCGAATTCTAAGGTATGACCCGCATTAGGTCCTCCTTGAAAACGGGCGATGATGTCGTAATCTGGCGTCAAAACATCGACAAGTTTGCCCTTGCCTTCATCACCCCATTGTAATCCCAATAAAATATCTGTCTTATTCACTCTTAGTAATATTAAAAATTGAATGCTTCCTTACGTTGAAAGGACGCGCGAATTTACAATAGAATACCGGAGGGGATTGTGAGAAATTCCAATCTTTTCTAAACCAGAGCAGGATCGGTCTATTTGCCCTTACGACGTCCGTAGAAATTGAGGGAATGATTGTCAATTTCAATCCCAAAAATGTCTTCTAGGGTTGCTTTGATGGCTTGTATGCGAGGATCACAAAATTCCAGTACCTCGCCACTGTCTGTGAGTATAATATGATCGTGTTGCTGATTCTGGAATGCGCGCTCAAATAAGGCAGTCTGACCACCAAATTGGTGGCGACGAACCAAATTGCAGGACTGCAGCAATTCAACAGTGTTGTACAATGTCGCACGCGAAACACGATATTTTTTGTTCTTCATCAAGTTGTACAACGACTCAATATCGAAATGACCTTTGTAGTCATAGATTTCGCGCAAAATCGCGTACCGCTCCGGCGTCTTACGATGCTTTTGCTGTTCGAGATAAGCGGTGAAAATATTTTTGACGTTTTCCTGTAAATCCACTGGCGACATAGTGCGAAAATACACATGAACTAGTCCGAACAGCCAAAAATTGAGATTTCAAACCTGTGTGATTTACTCAAATTCACTTTCGATCCGTTCAACATTCAATAATCCGTCTACTGCACGGAGCTTGTCAATAAGATTGTTGAGGTGCATTGTATCATAAACCAATACTACCACTTTGCCTTGAAAAATGCCATCGTTGGCCTCGAAACTGATCGCCCGCATATTGACATTCATGTCCGTCGAAATGATGTTGGTGATGTTTTGTACAATGCCGACATCGTCGATTCCTGAAAACTTCAAACCTACCTCAAACTGGACGGTCTCTTTATTGCGCCATCGAGCTTTGATCACACGATACGCATATTTACTCATCAATTCCTGTGCATTGGGACAATTCGTACGATGAATTTTTATTCCCTCACTTATCGTGATGAAACCAAATACTTCATCACCAGGAATCGGATTGCAACAAGGGGCAAGTTTGTAGTCGAGTTTTTGAAATTCGTCACCAATGAGAAGCGTTTCTCCTTTTGGTGGAGGCGCAGCACCTGTCTTCGCTTCTGTTTCTTCAACGGGTAGTTCTATGGTTGAAGTTTTTTCGAAAACGATCTTACCATTGGTGACACTAAAGCCTTTGAGTTTATTGAGCTCAATGCTTCCCTTGGCGATGCGGTAGTACATCTCCAGGGTGCTTTCCAGCTCATAGTGTTTCACCATTTCATCAATATTGGTCGATAACCATTCTGCTTTGATGTTGTTGAATTTTCGTTTCAACATTTCCTTTCCATCTTCCGCTATGGTTTTCTTCTCCTCCCTTAAAGCCGTGCGAATCTTGTGTTTGGCGCTTGGCATCACCACGATATTGAGCCAGTCTTCTTTCGGGCGTTGTTTCTTTGAGGTAAGAATTTCAACCTGGTCGCCACTTCGCAGCACATGTGACAACGGTACCAACTTATAATTTACTTTGGCGCCTATGCATTGTTTTCCAATGTCGCTATGGATATGAAACGCGAAATCCAATGCTGTTGCATTAACAGGAAGTGTTTTGAGATCGCCGTTTGGAGTGAAAACATAGATCTCTTCAGAGAACAACGACATTTTGAAGTTGTCAATGAATTCAATGGCGCTGTCTTCTTGACTCTCGAGCACATCGCGGATTTGTTGGAGCCAGTTGTCGAGTTTGTTTTCAGGGGACTCTGGGTTGTCTTTGTATTTCCAGTGCGCAGCGAAGCCTTTCTCAGCCAGGTCGTCCATACGGGTGCTGCGGATTTGTACTTCCACCCATTTCCCCGTTGGACTCATTACAGTCGTGTGCAATGATTCGTAGCCGCTAGACTTTGGAATACTGATCCAATCGCGAAGACGCTCGGGACTGGGCTGATAAAAGTCGGTGACGATAGAATATACCCGCCAACAGTCACTCTTTTCCGTGTCTGCTTCAGCATTCAAAATGATCCGAATCGCAAATACATCATAGATTTCTTCAAAGGGCACACCTTTTTTTACGATTTTATTCCAAATGGAATAAATGCTTTTTGTTCGACTCTTGATCTCGTATTTAAAGCCAATCTTATCGAGCGCACGGCGAATGGGCAGGGTAAAGGCATTGATGAATCGAGTACGAACAGCTTGTGTTTTTTGTAGCTTTCCTACAATGTCTTGATAGGTTTCGGGATCTTTGAATTTGAGTGATAAATCTTCTAGCTCGGTTTTGATATTGTATAGACCCAAACGATGCGCCAAAGGAGCGTACATGAACAGGGTTTCACTTGCAATTTTTAGTTGCTTTTCACGCTTCATATGATCCAGCGTGCGCATGTTGTGTAAACGATCGGCCAGTTTAATCAGGATGACCCGCACATCATCACTCAAGGTGAGCAGCATCTTTCTGAAATTTTCTGCCTGATCACTTGTGTTGGTATTGTTGTAATCGCTAACACCCGAGATTTTGGTCAATCCATCGATGATGATGCGTTCTTTTTTTCCGAATGCGCGTTGGATATCGTCCAAGGTGATTTCAGTGTCTTCAACCGTATCATGCAATAATGCAAAGACAATACTGGTGGTGTCCAAGCCAATTTCCTCAGCGGCTATTTTAGCAACAGCAATGGGATGATAAATGTATGGTTCGCCGCTTTTTCGACGCATGTCTTTGTGTGCGTCCACCGCAATCTCAAAAGCCTTGCGAATGCGTGCGCGATCTTTTGTCGTTCTGGAACGATGACATACCCGCAGCAGACCCCTGTAACGGCGGAGAATCTCTCTTTTTTCTTCTTCTAAATCAATTTCTGGTTTTGTGATCATAACAGCTGAGAAAATGGCGATGAAAGACGACATCGATTGATGGTGAAAATACAATTGATTTGGCCATGTTCCGGAGTGATCGTGATTCTTTTTCACAAATGCGCAGGGATAATCCTCAGTTCATGGCTTATTTTCGCGTCCAATGAAACGTTTACTCATTTGGTTGTCATTTTCAGTGTTGTGCAGACTTGTGGTGCACGGACAATTCGTGAGTACAAGCAATCACGGCGATCCGTTATCTCGGTATGCTGTGGAGGCAGAGTCACGTCATGTTTTTGCTCACCAGCATTTGACGCCTTCCTCTCCTTTATTGGATTCTACATACGCCAGTGTCCACGGTGGTGCAATGAGTCTTTGTGTAGGGCCGATTCTGGACATCGCGGGAGGTGGACAGTCTGGATCTTTTGAGAGAGGCCTTGCTGAATGTAATGCTGGTGTATCGGCGCTTGCTTCTGGTAAAAGACCTTTTCGCGCTGAACTTTCATATCAATATATTGCTTCAGCTCTTCCTACCCATATGTTGGAAAGCAGTCAGCGATACGATGTTTTGTGGAACATCGGAACTGCACAAAGAAAAGGTGATGTAATGATGTCACACAATGTAGTTGGTCAGGTGGGGCTGCGATGTGGTAAATATTTTGAATTGGATGCAGGTCGTCAGGCGCATCATATTGGTGATGGATATCGGTCGTTGGTGATTGGTAGGCAGTCTGCACCACTTCCATTTTTTAAAGTCACAGCACAAGTGCATAAGGTGCGTTTTTTTGCTGAATGGATGCGTGCGGCACATCCATTTCCAGTGGAGTACAATAGAGGCACCAGACACAAATTTTTGGCAATGCATGGCCTAAGCATGAATATTGGTAAAAGATTTAATTGGAGTGCATATGAAATGGTAGTGTGGCAGGATCGTGACACATTGAATCAACGTGGGTTGGAGTTACATTATCTCAATCCAATCGCGTTTTACCGTCCACTCGAGTTCGCGCAGGGGTCTGCTGATAATGTGATTTTGGCTACAACGATGCGGTATAAGGCTACTCCTAAAATTGGCATATATGCGCAAATTGTTTTAGATGAATTTAAACTCAATCAATTGCGTAGTGAATTGAAGT
>JBDKJN010000114.1:0-16056 GCA_039796595.1 Bacteroidota bacterium | reverse complement strand
AACGTAGTCAAGCAATATGTCAAAAAAGGAATGAGCGTTTACATTGAAGGAAAAATACGTACGCGCAGTTATGAAAAGGAAGGCGAAAAACGTTACGTGACTGAAATCCTTGTGGACGAATTAACGATTCTCACTCCACGTGGCAATCAGGAGGGTGGTGTTGCACCACAAGGGCAGACTGGATCGGCCCCGGCGCAACTCGGTTCGGCCCCAGACAACATCGATGATGATTTGCCTTTTTAGCGGATTGCTTCATGGCGATCAGGAGTTTTGAGATGCAAACAGTGAATGGTTTGTTGAATTGCATTTCAGTCACTCAATGGTTTGTTCTAATTTAGCAGCGTAATTCTCGTATTCATTGGACCATTATTCTATTCATCTCCTCGACACCGTTTACCAAGCATCACTGTGGTCCAGTTCAGGCCCATTTTTAATTGTATTGGTGTTGTTGGTGGTCAGTGCTTTGATTTCAAGCAGCGAAGTCGCTTTGTTTTCGCTGTCCCCGAATGATTTGAACGAATTGCGATCCAGCAAATCGTCTGCGGACATGGCTATAATGGATCTTCTCGAAAAACCGGATAAACAAGAGGCGCCAACCAAATTATTAGCCACGATTCTTATCGCAAATAATGCGGTCAATTTTGCAATCATCTTATTGGCAGCCGAATTATCCACGGCTTGGTTCCCCGCAGAACAATACAGTGAATGGGTCAAAACATTCATCGATGTTGTCGCTATTACATTTGTTCTTGTTTTATTCGGTGAGGTAATACCGAAAGTCTATGCGACAAGCAATCCTGTTCGGGTCGCAAGGGTCATGGCTTTTCCGCTCAAATACATCCAAAAGGTTTGTACTCCGCTCACTCGTGGATTGATGGTCATCAGCAACGGTCTGGAATCACTGATCAAGACCAACAACAAAGGAAATATTTCAGTTGACGAATTGGGACATGCGTTGGAATTGACCATTGATGATCATTTGAGTGAAGAAGAAAATAAAATCCTTGAAGGGATCGTGACCTTTGGCACCAAACAGGCAGGCCAAATCATGACACCGCGCACGGACATCGCTTTTCTTTGGCTGGAAGACAACTTCGAGGATATCATGAAAACGGTTATGGATAAAGGCTATTCACGATTGCCTGTCTTGCGCGAATCCATCGATGAAATAGAAGGTTTTTTGTTCGTAAAGGACCTCTTGCCTTATGTAGATGAAACCGAAGTTGAGTGGCAGAAACTCATTAAGAAGCCTTTTTTTGTACCTGAAAACAAAAAAATTGACGATCTCCTGCAAGAGTTTCAACAAGCCAAAGTCCACTTGGCCATTGTGGTTGATGAATATGGCGGTACAAGCGGTCTCATTACGCTAGAGGATATTTTGGAAGAGATCGTTGGCGACATCAGCGATGAATTCGATGTAGAAGAATTGCAGTACTCGCGCCTCGATGAATATACCTATTTATTTGAAGGCAAAACGGCTTTGGTGGATATGTACAAAGTGGTGGATATCGATGAAAACTTGTTTGAGAGTGCGCGTGGTGATAGTAGCACTTTGGCGGGATTCTTTATCGAACAAGCTGGATACATTCCTACCAAGGGTGATCGCATCACGTTCGGTGATTACGCGTTGGAAATCGAAGCCGCTGACAAGCGTAAAATAAAACGCATCAAAGTCATGTTACCTAAAACAGAATCGACTACGGAATGACAAAGGCCATCAATAAGAAGGTGATCATTTGGATCTCAGGTATTGCTTTGATTGCATTTGGATCTTGGTATTTGTTGTTCAATGAGCCGCATTATCTGCCGAAACCAATTGGTTTTTTTCGTATTGACTTACCAGAGAAAATGTATCAAGACTATCAAACCAATTGTGACCTGTCCTTTGATATCGCGACTTGTGCCAAAGTAGAGATGTTTCGTGAGCAAATGAATTCGGACACGTGTCGCTTCAATATTCTTTATCCAAGATTTAATGCGCGCATTCACTGTACTTATCTGCCCGTTGGAAGTCGCTTCGACCAACTTATTGATGATGTAGTGGACATAGCCTGGTCGCACGAATCGAGAATGAGCGCAATTAAATCAAAACGCATTCAAGATCCAGGCCGTAATGTTTACGGTGTAGTCTACGATTTGGAAGGAGAGGCAGCTTCGCAGGCGCAATTTTTTCTAACCGATAGCGTCCAGCATTTTTTCCGCGGCTCACTTTATTTCTACAATCGACCAAACCCAGATAGTATAGCGCCAGTTCTGGAATTTATTCGTGCCGATATTGAGCGCATCTTGCAAACGACGCGTTGGAATAACATTCCCCAGCCAAGCGCAAACTCAACGGTTGAAGGCGCGAACCACTAAGACCACAACACATATCAAAAACATCAATATGGAAATTTTATTGATGCTATGCATGGTCTTTAAATAGCTATCTCCATCCTCCTTGCGCAGCAAATTCATCGGATTGATATAGTAGGCTAATTTTTTTAGAATCGAAATCATATCGGTGAAACACTAAAGGTGTTGGATTTGTTTGAGATGGTCTCTTAAACGCAGGATAAATGCTCTATATGCAAGGCGTTATTGTTTAGGGGATCAATGCAACCACTGAAATTTCGACTTTGCAACTTTTAGGCAAACAGGCCACTTCTACTGTCTCACGTGCTGGAAACTGATCGGTGAAATACTTGGCGTAAATCGCATTCACGGCAGCAAAGTCGTTCATGCTTTGTAAAAAAATGCTGGTCTTAACCACGTCTTTGAAACCACACCCAGCTGCATTGAGCAAAGCTTCCAAATTTTTCATGACCAATTCGGCCTCTTGCTCCACAGGTGCCGGGCTGTAGGTATTCGTAGCAGGGTCAATGGCGATTTGGCCTGAAGTGTATAACATTTGTCCTGCACGAACCGCCTGACTATAGGGGCCAATGGGCTCTGGTGCCATCGATGTTTGTATGATTTGTTTTGACATGATTTCTTTTTTTCAAAAGTACACAAAATGCAGAATCCACTTTGATCGGAAATGTCGACTTCGAATGGAGTAGGAGCAAAATCGTTTGTTCTGTATTGGAAAACTTGTCGACACCGCGTATTTTTACACCATGAGAGTTTTTTTGTTAGGCGTATTTTGCTGGATGATGTTTGCCTCGGCCATGGTGCCTCCAACATATCAAGTAGCAGTTTTAAAATACAAGGGTGGTGGTGACTACTATTCCAATCCAACTGCAGTGCCTAATTTGGTCAAATTTGTCAATAAGAACCTTGGCACCAATATCGATACAGAAGTGCCGTATGTTGAAGTGGGCAGCGCAGAATTGATCAATTATCCGTGGATACACATGACAGGCCATGGCAATGTTGTTTTTTCTTCTTCGGATGCTTCCAATCTTCGCAATTATCTGATCGGTGGGGGGTTTTTGCATATCTCCGATAACTATGGAATGGATAAGTTTATCCGCAAAGAATTGAAAAAAGTATTTCCGGAATTGGAATTGATCGAATTGCCTTTTAGTCATCCGATTTATCATCAGGCATTTGACTTTAATACAGGACTACCAAAGATTCACGAACACGATGGTAAGGCACCTCAGGGCTATGGTTTAGTTTGGGAGGGGCGTTTGGTATTGTTCTACGATTACCAATGCGATTTGGGCGATGGTTGGGAAGACTGGGAAGTGCATAAAGACTCCGAAGAAGCCCGCACCAAAGCTTTGCGCATGGGAGCCAATTTGTTGCAGTACGCAATGATGGGTAGTGAAATTAAGCAATGATGCGCAATCGAATTTCACGATCGGATCTCCAAGAATTTATGGATGAACAGGTCGAACGCTTCAATCATCCTTCGTTTATCGAGCACGATCCTATTTCAATTCCACATCGTTTTGATTTGAAGGAGGACATCGAAATTGCTGGTTTTTTTGCCGCAACCTTGGCGTGGGGCAATCGCAAATCCATCATTAAAAGTGGCACCACCATCATGGATCTCATGGATGATGCGCCATACGACTATGTCTTGCATGCGCAGAAACGCGATTTGAAAAAATTATCTGGATTTGTTCATCGCACGTTCAATGGCGAAGATCTCACCCAATTTGTGCTGTCTTTGCGACATATCTATTCTGCTTGTGGCGGTATGGAAACTTTGTTTGCGAAAGGTTTTGACGTCAATGCTGCACAAGGCATCGCAATCTTCCGAAATGCCTTCTTTGAAATTGCGCATACCTCACGAACGACTAAACACGTTTCTGATCCAACATCGGGCTCAGCAGCAAAGCGCCTGCATATGTTCTTGCGCTGGATGGTGCGTCGCGATAAACGCGGTGTAGATTTTGGAATTTGGAAATCCATTTCACCATCCGCATTATCCATTCCACTCGATGTGCACAGCGGAAATATTGCTCGTCAATTGAGTCTCCTAAAGCGCAAGCAAAACGATGCTAAAGCTGTGGAGGAGTTAGATGCCGAGTTAAGAAAGTTGGATCCAAATGATCCCGTCAAATATGACTTTGCGCTATTTGGCCTAGGAGTGTCTGGCGATTGGAAGAAGTTTGGCGGACAATAAAAGAGAAGTAATCGAACATTAACCCGGTCTTAGCTTAGCGTTGTTATGGAGTCCCACCGTGGTTACTGAACCTGCCGTGGTTATTTAGCCTTGCCGTGGTTACTGATCCTGCCGTGGTTACTGATCCTGCCGTGGTTACTGAGCCCGCCGTGGTTATTTAGCCTTGCCGTGGTTACTGATCCTGCCGTGGTTACTTAGCTTGCCATGGTTACTGATCCTGCCATGGTTACTGAGCCCGCCGTGGTTACTGAGCCCACCGTGGTTACTGATCCTGCCGTGGTTATTTAGCCTTGCCGTGGTTACTGAGCGAGGCCGTGGTTACTGAGCGTAGCCGTGGTTACTGAGCGTAGCCGAAGTAACCCGTGCCTAAACTTCATTTGGCTTTCAGCCAAGATGTACGATCACTTAATTCGAACAAAAACAAAAGGCTGTCCGATTGGACAGCCTCTTCTATATAAAGTACTCTTTATTTTTTAAAGCGAATAACGATTGTCGTTGATCACTTTTTGTGCGATCGTTTGACGTGCGGTTTTAACGTTGAACGGTTCCATTTTAGTGAAGCGTTTCATCCCCATCATCATCATGCGCATTTCATCGCCTTCAACAAAGCTATACAAGGCTTCACGTCCAGCGCGATTGATTTCTTCAGAAGCAGTGAAGGTAGTCATTTTCATCATTTCAATTTGAACTGCACAAGCATCCATGCCTTTCATCGCAACGAGTTTTTCGGTACGCAATACGGTACTCTCAGCAACATAGGTCTGGATGATCATATCGGCTACGTTCATCAGAATTTCTTGCTCTTTGCTCAACTGCATCATCAACTTCTGAACCGCAGAACCAGCTACCATTAGGATGGCCTTTTTGAATTGTGCGATGTATTTTTTGTGTTCTTCAAAAATGGAAGAAGGTGCGTCTCCAAAATCAGGAATGCTCATCAATTCACCAGCAACAGCCATTGCTGGAGTCATCAAATCCATTTCTCCTTTCATGGCTTTTTTCAGAATCATGTCCACGATAAGCAAACGATTGATTTCGTTGGTGCCTTCGAATATGCGGTTGATACGGGCATCGCGATAGGCGCGTTCGATATTGGTCTCGGCGCTATACCCCATACCACCATGAATTTGTACACCTTCGTCTACAACATAATCGAGCACTTCGCTGCCATATACTTTAAGTATAGCGCATTCAGGTGCAAATGATGCAATGCCTTTTAATGTAGAGTCGGCTTTACTCATGCCTGCATTTTGCAAGGCGAGAATGGCGTCGTCGATGTTCTGTGTAGCTCGATACAAAGCCGATTCCAATGCATATATGCGTGAAGAGCTCTCCGCAATTTTGTAGCGAATAGCTCCGTATTTGGATATACTTCTGCCAAATTGTTGACGTTCGTTGGCGTAACGGATAGACTCATCCAATGCGCCTTTCGAACCACCCAAAACGCCACCGCCCAATTTGATGCGGCCGATATTGAGAATATTTACAGCGATCTTAAATCCATTTTGGCGATCGCTCAACATATTCTCTACGGGTACTTTTACGTTGTTGAAGAAGACTTGGCGTGTGGATGAGCCTTTGATGCCCATTTTCTTTTCTTCTGGGTTGAGGCTGATCCCTTCCATGTCTTTGTCCAATACAAAGGCGGTCAGATTTTCATCTTGATCGATCTTAGCGAAAACAGTGAATACATCTGCGAATCCGCCATTGGTGATCCACATCTTTTGGCCGTTGATGATGTAGTGTTTACCGTCAGCAGTAAGCTCGGCTTTCGTTTTTCCGCTGTTGGCATCACTACCGCTTCCCGGCTCGGTCAGGCAATAACATCCTTTCCATTCGCCAGTAGCCAATTTAGACACATACTTTTTCTTGAGCTCTTCGCTACCATAATATAAGGTAGGTAAGGTGCCGATACCTGTATGAGCTCCATAAGCAACTGAGAAGCTATAACCTGCGCCTAGGGCCTCTGTGCATAACATGGAAGTTTTAAAATCCATTCCCATACCACCATATTCTTCGGGCACAGAAACACCAAGTAGGCCAAGCTCACCGGCCTTTGTCAGAATGGACTGCATGAGCCCTTCCTCCTGATGGTCAATTGCGTCAAGTTTTGGTTGGATTTCCTGAGCAACAAAGTCTTGACACGTTTGACGCATCATCAATTGTTCTTCGCTAAATTCTTCCGGAATGAATATGTCTTGTGCTTGCGTCTCGCGAATCAAAAATTCGCCTCCGGTGATCGCTTTGTTAGTTTCTGCCATTGCTTAAGCTTGAATTGGGTTGTCTATGTGATTTGTTTTTTAGTCTTATTATTTCAATAGTTCAAAAACGCCTGCTGCGCCTTGACCTGTGCCTACACACATGCTCACGATGCCATAGCGGTCTTTTCTTCTGCGCATTTCGTTGAAGAGTTGCACAGAAAGTTTAGCTCCAGTGCAGCCAAGTGGATGGCCCAATGCAATTGCACCTCCATTGACATTTACGATGTTTGGATCGAGTCCAAGTTCACGTACGATCGCTAAACTCTGTGAGGCAAATGCTTCATTGAGTTCGATGCATCCGATATCTTTGAGTTGCAGTCCTGCGCGTTGCAAAGCTCCTGGGATAGCATAGATTGGACCAACACCCATGATGCGTGGTTCCAACGCGGCAACATGATAACTCTTCAATTGCGCAATAGGCTCTACACCGAGTTCTTTCATTTTGCTCTCAGATACCACCATTACAAAAGCAGCACCATCAGAAGTTTGTGAACTGTTGCCAGCCGTTACGCTGCCCTTCGCGTCGAATACTGGTTTGAGTTTGGCCAAGGCTTCGATTGTTGAATCCGGGCGTGGACCTTCATCTTTGGATACTGTGTATTTTTTCTCTTGACGTTTTTCGTTGGCGTCGAGGAAGATTTCCGTGATTTCTACGGGTACTATTTCTGAGTCGAATTTGCCTGCTTGAATGGCGGCATGTGCACGTTGATGCGATTGCAGTGCAAAGGCATCTTGATCTTCGCGCGATACTTTGTAGTCACTCGCAACAGCTTCGGCGGTAAGACCCATTCCCCAATACCAATCGGGATGTTCTTTCGCTACACGAGCGTTGGGGACGATTCTCCATCCACCAAATGGAATGGGCGACATGGTTTCTACACCACCGGCAATAATGCAGTCTGCCATGCCCGATTGAATTTTGGCGCATGCCAATGCAATCGTTTCAAGACCACTTGAGCAATAGCGATTCACCGTCATCCCAGGTACTTTGTCGGTATCCAATCCCATCAAAGAGATCATTCGACCGATGTTGAGGCCTTGTTCTGCTTCTGGGGTGGCATTACCTACAATGACATCATCGATGGTTGTTTTATCCAATTGAGGGAAGTCCTGCATCAGTCTTTTGATCACAAGAGCACCAAGGTCGTCCGGACGATAGTGTTTGTAAAAACCTCTGGGGGCTTTTCCTACTGCTGTGCGGTATCCCGCGATAATATATGCGTTCATCATTTACGAATTGGTGTGTTCCTATTTTGGTGAGCGAGTATTCATTATTGATTCTAACTAACGCTCTTTTTTACTAATGTTTTGATTTATTTTTGTTTGAAGTGCACGATTCATTTTTTGGACCTCCAATAATTTTTCTTCAATACTTTTTTGGGCCGGCAACTCAATTAATCCTACCTGAGTAGATAACAATAACTGTGTTTCCAATTCCGTTGAAGAAGCTTGGGCATATGAGAGAAATCGAATGAATTCTTTGGGACTATTGCGGCCTGCTCCTTCAGCAATATTACTAACCACTGAAACAGCGGCACGTCGCATCTGCGAAACCAATCCAAATACTTCAGTCTTCGGATACTGTGAGGTAATATTATAAATGTCTACTGAAAGTTCCATGGCCTTTTGCCAAATTTTAAGTTTTTTAAATTCTTGCATATTTGTAGATTTTTATAGTGATTTTTTAATGCCTATATCGATCTACTACCTTCAAATGAAAACCGTGATTCTGATTTTTTAGTTATTAGTTATTAGTTTGATTTGAGGGATTTTATTTTCCTCTACTTGCTCCCTAAAGCAAACTGAAAACTATTAACTAATAACAAAAAAGCATCCCCTAATTCCTCAAGATTTTTCCTTTTGCTACTAGACTTTGCATGCGTTCCAGACTCTTGCGTTGCGTACATAATTCCAGGAAGGTTTTGCGCTCGAGGTCCAAAAGGTATTTTTCACTGACTTGTGTTGCACCGCTGAGGTCGCCTCCTGCGAGAACGAAGCCGAGTTTTTCTGAAATCAATTGATCGTGTTCGCTGATGTAGTTTCCACTCTTCATGCTATTCGCTCCAACGTAAACAATACCCAAAGCTTCTTGTCCAAGAACAGTGATGTCTTTGCGCATTGCTGGTTGAGTGTATCCTGCTTGTGCAAGTTCAAGACAGGCTACTTTTGCACGTGACAACTGTAAGTCGCGACTCACAATCACCTCGTCGATGGCTGGACGCAAGTAACCAAGATCAAAGGCTTCGTAGGCCGATGTGCTCACTTTGGCTTGACCAATGGTGAGGAAACGGTTGCGGAAAGTGTTGAGGCGAATATCACCATCGCGGAATTCATCGCTGCAGCGCAACGCAAATTCTTTTGTGCCTGCACCGCCTGGAATCACGCCTACACCGAATTCGACAAGGCCCATGTATAATTCTGAGTGGGCAACAACTTTGTCGACATGCAAATTAATTTCGCAACCACCGCCCAATGCCATGTTATGTGGTGCACCAACTATTGGGATGGACGAATACCGCATACGCATCACTGTATTTTGGAATACACGAACGGCCATATCCAATTCTTCATATTCCTGATCGGCAGCCATCATGAAGATCATACCGACGTTTGCACCGGCAGAGAAATTGTCACCGTCGTTATAGATCACCAAGCCTTTGTAAGATGCCTCAGCAAGATCTACGGCTTTATTTAACCCTTGTAGGACTTCTCCTCCAATGGTGTTCATTTTGGTGGTCCAACTGCAACATAAAATTCCGTCACCAAGGTCGCGAACGGCACAAGCGCTGTTCGACCATACGATGGACGATTCAGGCAATTGTGACAACACGATCATATGTTCAGGTGCTGGAACCTGAATGTAAGCTTTTGTGACTATGTCGTAATAATACTTTTTGCCACCTTGAATTTTGTAGAAGCTATTGTGACCAGCGGCAACCATTTCTTTCACCCATGTGGCTACCGAATGACCGTTCGCTTCTGCATCGGCTATGCCATTCGCAATGCCAACAAGATCCCATGATTCGAATGGGCCCAATTGCCAGCCAAAGCCAGCTTTCATGGCGTCGTCGATGCTATACAAATGATCGCTGATTTCGGGGATGCGATGACTCACATAAGCGAAGAGACCTGCGAAGGACATTTTGTAAAATTTACCAGCTACGTCTTTGCCATTATAGAGCATTGGTATGCGCTGGGTCAATGAATCTACAGATTTAGTAGCTTCGAGAGTTGCGAATTTTGATTTCTTTTGTTCCTTGTATTCAAGGGTATTTAAGTCAAGTGAAAGAATTGCAGTTTCACCTTTTTCATTCTTAGTCTTCTTGTAGAAACCTTGCTTGGTCTTGTCACCAAACCATTTGTTTTCGGCCATCTGGGCTACGTATCCGGGGATTTCAAAGGCCTTGCGAGCCTCGTCATTTGGACAATGAGCGTGTACACCATTGGCAACATGAATCAAAGTGTCCAATCCAACAACATCACAGGTGCGGAAAGTTGCAGATTTTGGTCGACCCAAAACTGGACCAGTAAGTTTGTCAACATCTTCAACTGTTAGACCTAATTCATTAACCAAGTGGAAGAGTGCTTGAATACTATAGACACCGATGCGATTAGCAATAAAAGCTGGAGTGTCTTTGCACAACACGGTGGTTTTGCCTAAGAAGCGTTGACCGTAGTCATGTAAAAACGTTACTAGTTCTGGTGATGTATGCGCAGTTGGAATGATCTCCAACAATTTCAAATAACGCGGCGGATTGAAAAAGTGTGTACCGCAAAAATGTTTTTGAAAATCTTCGCTACGTCCTTCTGCCATCAGAGCGATGGGAATACCTGAAGTATTACTGCTCACAATGGATCCAGGTTTGCGATATTGTTCGACTTGTTCGAAGATGCTTTTCTTGATGTCAAGACGCTCAACAACTACTTCGATCACCCAATCGCAATCTTTGATTTTTGCCATATCCACATCGAATGTGCCAGTGGAAATTCTCCGTGCAAAGGACTGACGATAGATGGGCGAGGGATTGCTTTTCAGAGCGGTTTGCAAAGCGCCTTGCACAATGCGTTGTCGTACGTTCGGCGACTCCAAGGTCAATCCTTTTGCTGCTTCTTCAGGAAGAAGTTCTTTTGGAGCAATGTCCAAGAGCAAAACTTCTACTCCGATATTGGCAAAGTGACACGCGATACGCGATCCCATGACACCCGATCCTAATACGGCAACTTTCTTGATATTTCGTTTCATAATGAGTGAGGACTTACTGTCCGAATATTTTGTTTTTATCCAATTCTTTGTTGATGAGCTGCATGACCTCGAAGAAAACAGTCAATTGCTCAGCCGGAATAGCTTTGTGCATGTGTTCATTAAAAGCGATCACATGTTGTTTGGCGATCTCTCGGTATTCTTGGCCTTTTGGAGTGATGTGTATAAACACTTTGCGGGCATCACCTTCATCGCGCTTTCGTGTGATATAACCTTGTTCTTCCATGGTTTTTAGCAAGCGAGATAGACCAGTTGGTTCCATGCCCATCTTTGGTCCGAGCTTAGTGGCAGGTGTGCCGTCTTTGTCAATGCTTAATAGGGCATATGCCATAGGCATGGTAGCATTCACCTTCGCTGCTTGAGCATTGTATGTCTTCGACATTTTAGCCCATGCCCAGCGGATATGAAAGTCAATTGTCTCTTCGGGTTTCATAGTGTAAAGTAGTGTACGCAATTTTAGGACAAAAAGTTATGCGCGCATAGAAAATTTCCTTCTATTTAGACGAAATTCATTTTTCAGTCGACGAGTTTTTGGAAAGGGAGTGATGGACGACGTTCATACGTGGAATGAACGAATAGGTTGCTGCCAAAGGTACAAAAAATGTATAGATAATGCGCTATGCTCTAGTCGTTTACAACAAATACTGCAGTGTTGAAGTGAAGGCTTTTGTCTGATGAACTTCATTCCGTTTTAGCATTCTAACCTTTGGGGAATTGTTGTTCAAGAATTACTTCTATCCGCTTTAGTTTTGGCATTAGGAAGTTTACCAAACCAAAAGACCTCGTTGTTCTTGTGAGAAGAATATACCTTATCGTTGTTTCTGCATTTTTAATCTCGGCTTGTTCCACAACAAATCGCGCCGTGATAAGCTTGCAATATGAGGTCCTGCTAAGTCCCCAATTACAGAACGACTACTTAACTACGAAATACCTGGTGTATCAATTCAGTGATTGCAAGCGCGTGAGTCGTGCAGAAAATCGATGGCAATTCACTTACACCGATCGTCAACGAGGACAGTTTAAAATGCAAAAGGTGTTGGGAGCTGACTCATTAATTCAAACCATTGCATTAGTTGACACCTTGGTCAATCCTCCAACGAATTCAAGCAATCAAGGATTTCAAAAATCAAAACCAATCAAAAATCAATAATCGAAAAACAAATGAGAATTTTTACACTCGCTTTATGCTGTTTGCTTTTTGTGTTTCAGTGCACAGCACAAGAATTAACTGTTCGAACGCCGGAGTTTAGAGTACAAACGACGCAAGCGCTTTTCCTGGGCAAGTCTGCGCCCATTCGTGATGCGAAGCCGAGGCCTATGTTGGACGCTAAGAAGGAAGCTTGGCTTAAAAAGCAAAAAATGAGGCCACAAAACTTTCCCAATCGCCATGCTTCGAAAGTGACCATGCCTGAACGCCAACACCAAGGCCCAGATCCATTGCGTCAAATGGGTGGTGGGACAGGTCTTGTTATTGAGCCAATCGTGAATATCGATGGATTGGGTGATTTTGGATCACCACACGATCCTACTGGTGAAGTTGGTTTAGACCATTATGTGCAGGCGGTCAACGTTACTGATGTTGGTGTCTATACCAAGGAAGGTGTATTGATCGAAGAGTTCGCAATGCAAACCATCTGGCAAGGAATGGGGGTACAATCGGCTGGCGACCCAATCGTGCTATACGACGAAACAGCGCAACGCTGGTTGGTGACGGAGTTTACTGATCCAGCAAATCTTTTGGTTGCGGTCTCCGAGACTTCTGATCCATTGGGAAGTTATTATGCATATAGTTTCAGCACACCTGAATTTCCAGATTATCCCAAGTATGCCATTTGGCCAGATGCGTATGTTGTGACGACCAATGAAAGTGGTCAGGGCATCCATACGCAATATTTCATTGATCGTGATGCCATGCTTGCAGGTGCAACAGATGTTACAATTCAGCAAGTCGAGATAGATGGTACTTCGGGATCAGAACAAGGATTTATTGTGACTACTCCAGTGGACTGGGACGGCGTTACGCTTCCGATAACGAATCCAATGGTGTTGAGCTTGGAAGATTCATCTTGGGGTGGTGTAGATAATGATGCGATCCGCATGACCACTTTCGATGTTGACTTCAACAATCCGAATAATACGACAGTTACAGAAACCTATTTAGAAACAACGCCATTTGACAGCAATCCATGTTCCGCAGGTGGTTTTGGTTTTGCATGCATACCTCAGCTCAATGGAGGTGGACTTGATGGTATTCCTGAGACGATCATGAACGTGCCGAAATACCGCAACTTTGGAACACATGAATCTGTGGTATGTTGTTTTGTTACGGACGTTACCAATGGTCAAAACTTAGCAGGTATCCGTTGGGTTGAAATGCGTCGCCCGAATGGAGGCGCTTGGGGAATTTACCAAGAAGGAACATTTTCACCTGATGACAACGATCGCTTTATGGGCAGCATTGCTATTGATGAATCAGGTAATATTGGTTTGGCGTATTCCGTGAGCAGCCCGAATATGTATGTTGGATTGGCTTACACAGGCCGTCGATCATCTGATCCGCTGGGCCAAATGACCATTGAGGAATATACTATTGTTGAAGGCGAGGGGCCCATCAATTCTTTTGGTCGTTATGGTGACTATGCGCACATGAGCGTTGATCCGGTCAACGGCAATACGTTTTGGTTCACTTCTGAATATGCGCGTTCAGGTGGATCTGGCGTGGGCACGCGTATCGTGGCGTTCGAAATCATGTCGGATACGTTTGATTTGGCCATGAATGCAATCACAGAACCGATCACGTCTTTAGATCTTTCCGCTACTGAATTACTCACTGTTGAAGTGCGTAATGCGGGCTTGTTCCCAATTGGTAATTTTAACTTGTCCTTTGACCTCAATGGAATTTTTCAAGAATCGGTTTTGATTGCAGATATGCTGCAACCCGATCAAACGTTCACTCACCAGTTTACTGTGCCAATGGACATGTCGGCCAATGGTTCGTATGTCATCACAGCAACAGTGAGTCATCCCGAAGATACTGCGCCAAGCAACAACACCTTGGAAGTCACCATCGAGAATTTGTTAGCGAACGATGCAGCGGTTAACGGTGAGTTTCCCGCGAATTCCTGCGCAACTGAAGTGCAAATTCCGCTCACAATATTTAACGCCGCAGGAGCTCCATTGACCTCTGGCACTATTGAGGTGTATAGCAATGGTGATCTTTTGCAAACAACTCCTTGGTCGGGCAATCTAGCTTACGAGTCATCAACTATTGTTCAGGTGAACATTGCGGGTTTAAGTATTGGAACGAATGCGATTGAAATTGTGTTCACCAACCCAAATGGTTCGAGCGACGAAGTGCCATCGAATAATTCGGCGAGCGGCTCAGTGAGTGTATTATTGGGCGGCAATATTGTCGTTGAAATACTGACCGACGAATATCCCGAAGAAACAACCTGGGAATTGATCAATGCATCGAATCAAGTGATTGCCACAGGTGGGCCATACAGCGATGAAAGCACATTGCATACCCTTGAAGTTTGCGCGCCAACCGATGCATGTTATACGTTTATCATTTATGATGATTATGGTGATGGTATCTGTTGTCAATACGGCGATGGAAGTTATCAAGTGATAGATCCATTGGGCCAGGTGGTTGCAGAAGGAGGTAACTTTAACGATGAAGAATCGACATATTTCTGTATTGACAATTGTACACTAGCGATGGAAGTGGATGTGACCAATGACGGCGGTTCGGGCACAGGAACAATTTTGATCAACGCATCCAATGGAGTAGGATATGCTTATAGTATTGATGGCGGCAGCACATGGCAAGCGGAACCATTGTTCGCCAACTTAGACGCTGGCGTTTACAATGTGGTAGTACAATCCAACGACGGCGAGTGCCAAGAAATACAGACTGTCACTATCCAATTGGTAGGCATTGCGGAAATCAGCACAGAAGTAGCCGTAGAGGTGAAACCCAATCCGACAGACGGATTCTTTCAAATCGAATTGAGTGGAGTTCCTTCCGGTGTTCATACGATGGACTATCAGGTATTGGATGCAACAGGACGTTTGGTATTTACCCGGATGATGAATCGTTACGACGACACCTTCCAGGCACGTGTATCTTTATTGGCCTTCGCCGACGGTGTGTATTACATCCGATTCATGAACGAACACGTCAACGAATTGGCTCGTGTAATCAAACAAACGAAGTAATTTTTTGACTCGAAAAGTTAGGTAAAGCTGCACCTTAGGTGCGGCTTTTTTTAACCGAGATTTTGCAGATGAATTCGTAGCGAAAGGCAAAAGCACAATAAAATAAAGTGTTCCCGCAAGATTTTTTGAGGAAGGAATAGTTGACATTATTTCTACGAAAAAAATCGAGGAAACGCTTGATTTTGCAGTGATTTTGACTTGCAGTAGAAATTGATCTGCAAATTCTGGGTTTAAGTCATTTTGAGTTACGATTTTTTCGAGGATAGCTGATAGATTAGAAGGTTTTTTTGCGTGATAAGACGTTTGAATTAAAGTGCTTTGAAATTGTTTTAAGGTATCCTTCGCGTTAAAAGTTTGCCGAGAAGTGCAGCTACAATTCAGGTATAGTTCTTTTGGTTTATTAACGGATTGGTGTATTGTGTTAATATGTTTTTATTTTGAATGTAAAATTATTAATTATGTTTGGATCGAAAACAAGAACGAGATAATAACTCGACTCTCAACCACTGAATTATTTATTGAATTTATGCCGTCTAAGATGATTTCTTTGACTTTGCTTTCGCTATAAATAAACCAATACTGTATGCTTGAATTGAAATACCTATTTAGTGGAGTTTTATTGATGTTAGGCCTACTGTGTAGCGCCCAAGAGGAGTATGTTGTTCCCATTGATACAGCAGCCCTTGTGAGTACAGTGCGAAAAGACTGCAGTCGGTATGTTAAAGTAACCACTCGAAAAACGAAAGCTTTGACAA
>JBDKJN010000113.1:0-5210 GCA_039796595.1 Bacteroidota bacterium | reverse complement strand
CCGATTGCCAGCCGTTCTGTGGACCCTCAATAAAACTGTTCGTCACATTGTAAATCACAACGTCACGATACGGTTCATTTTGAATTATGATTTCTTGGTTATATGACTGCAGCGTTGTTGATCCACCTCCATCCACATAACTATAATTGTGAGGAATATGTGGGTACAAGAAGTACCAGTCACCGCCGGTTATTCCAGTAGCAGTGCTACCGAAGCCCCATCTGATTTTTCTGCAATCACATGCATTGTGATTCAAACAATGAATCGTGTATGAATCATCAAAGTAAACATATATTGAGCCATTATAGTAGGTGCTAAATGCTTTGAATTTACACGATGCATATGTTGCGCCAGAAGGTGATTCTTCATTTTCCAATACAGTCAGTGTGTCTTTAATCCCGCTATTGACGTCTTCATAGATCCAATAGGTACCCACTTTGTAGTAATACCATTCCTTGAGCCCCTCAACTGATCCATCGTAGTTGCAGACCTCCTCTTGATCGTCATCGTCTCGACAACGTTCGCAGCGGCTGAACAACACGCACAAGCCGATTAAAACAAGGATATGGCAACAGAATTTTTTCATGATCAGTTTTAGTGTTCTCCTTTGGAAAGAAGGTCAGACAAAACATTCATTTCAAATATAGGTGAAATAGTAATTGGATGATAGCGATGTTTTCAGTGACATGGGCTTAAGAGTCTGATGAGCTAGGCTCGTTGATAAAAGTAGTCCGTGTCTATATTCTGTATAGCATGTAACTATAAGGGAGAATTTAGATTTATTTTCAATTTGATATTTCGGCTTCGCTCAATAACAATTTCGGCTTCGCTCAATATCCAATTCGGCTTCGCTCAATATCTATTTCGACATAGCTCAATAACAAATGCGGCTGCGCTCAATATCCAATTCGGCTGCGCTCAATAACAACGCTATTTGGCGCGGGCTTAGGAGTCAGCTGAGCGACGACGAAGTAAGTAGCCCGTGCCGATACTCTTTCGGGCTTGCAGCCCGAGGGGGAGAATTTGGATTTATTTTCAATTTGATATTTCGGCTGCGCTCAATATCCAATTCGGCTTCGCTCCATATCCAATTCGGCTTCGCTCAATAACAATTTCGACATAGCTCAATAACAAATGCGGCTTCGCTCAATATCCAATTCGGCTTCGCTCAATAACAACGCTGCGCTAAGCCACGCCAGAGTGGTGCGCTCCATATGGTTTCAAAAAAAGGCGAAAGGTGCTCAATTTAATCGTATTTTGCGACTTCGATTGTGGTTCGACACCGCACGAATTTGCCCTATGAAAAAACTCATTCCGGCCGAAGTCATTGCCTCCGCAACCAAATTGCAGGTAAACAACCCCATCGTCGGGTTGCTATCTCGTGTTACTCGAATTGATAAGGTAAACGAGCTCTATGACGTCGTATGTCAAGCTCATGATTTAGATGCCATTGACAAGATTTTTGAGTATTTAGACCTTCGAATTGAATTTGATCCTGCGCAGCTTGACTATATCCCCAAAGAAGGACCTTTTATTATTGTTGCGAATCATCCCTTTGGTGCCTTAGATGGTCTTGTCATGATCCGAACCATTGCTAAAGTCCGACCAGACTTTAAAGTGATGGCCAATTTTCTTTTGCAAAACGTTGAGCCGATCAAAGATTATTTTCTATCCGTCAATCCGTTTGAAAACAATAAAACAGCTTACAACAACATAAGTGGTCTCAAAGCCGCAATGCAACATGTAGAAAATGGTTTGCCGCTTGGCATTTTTCCAGCAGGCGAAGTAAGCACTTTTCAATCGGACCTTCGGAATGTTGCTGATCGCAAATGGCAAAGCAGTGCTTTAAAAATTGTCAAAAAAGCAAACGTTCCGGTTGTACCCTTGTATTTCGATGGCACGAATTCGAGGCTGTTTCATTTCTTAGGATTGATTCATCCGAACCTGCGCACACTTGCCCTGCCGCGTGAGATGCTAAAAAAGAAAGGTGAAACCTTGCGACTTCGAATCGGCAAACCCATCTCACCAAAAGATATGTCCGTGTTCACTGATTTGGATAAATACGGGCGATACCTGCGTGCGAAAACATACTCGTTGGCCAGTTCGATGGAGGTCAAGCGTTCGTACTTTAATGCTTTTCGATTTCCAAAGAAGGAAGACCCCATCATCGAAGCGCTGCCTGCCGACACTATTGCAACCGAGTTAGAGGCGTGTGCTGCATATAAAACGCTTAGCTACGATATTTTCGATTGTTATGTGGTCAATTCCCAACTGATTCCAAATACACTCAGAGAAATAGGGCGTTTGCGAGAGGTTACCTTTCGTGCAGTAGGCGAAGGGACCAACAAAAGCATCGACCTGGATGAATATGATTTGTATTACGATCATTTGATTCTATGGGATCGCGAAGCCAAAAAAATAGCAGGAGCTTATCGGGTTGGTAACGGCGCACACATCATGGAACGCTATGGTGTAAAGGGCTTCTATACTTCGAGCTTGTTCAAAATTGGCAAGGAGCTCAACCCCATGTTTTCTCAAGGACTAGAACTTGGCAGATCATTCATTATTCAAGAATATCAGCGCCATCGCTTGTCTTTGTTTTTGTTATGGAAGGGCATTCTCTTTTATATCATGTCAAAGCCCCACTTTCGTTTCATCATTGGCCCCGTATCCATCAGCAATAGCTATCAAGAAGTCTCAAAGGAGTTGATCATTGAGTTTATCGAAAGGCACTATTTCGACCACAATTTTGCGCAATTCGTTCGGCCACGCAACAGCTTTAAGGCAACAACCCATAATGTTGATACCGTTTCTTTGATCGAAGCAACACAGGCCGACTTGAAGAAAATGGACAAAATAATTTCCGATATCGAGCCTAGCAGCTTCACCATGCCTGTTTTATTGAAAAAATACTTGCAACAAAACGCTAAAATCATAGCTTTCAATTGCGACCCCAAGTTCAATAATGCATTGGATGGCCTGATGTACTTAGACCTGCAGAACCTCCCGGAAGACACGGTGGAGACACTCAAACGCGAAATGGTACAATAGCGATCCACGAATAGCCAAGGAAAGCATGAAGAGTATTTAGTAAAATCCCCGATCTTTGCACCTGGAAATTGCGTGGGAACCACGTTTTAATGAAATCCACTATGAAGGTTTATCTCGACAACGCCGCAACAACACCATTGGCACCAGAAGTTTTGGAAGCCATGATGCCCTATTTGACCGAAAACTTCGGTAATCCGAGTTCATCGCACGCTTTTGGACGAAAAACCAAAACTGCAATAGAAGCTGCTCGTCGCACCATCGCACAACACCTGCACTGCACGCCTGGTGAAATTTATTTTACCAGTGGTGGAACAGAGGCTGATAATTTGGCCATGACATCGGCGATCATGGATTTAGGCTGTAAACACATCATCACTTCACGTATCGAACATAGCGCAGTGATTAAAACTGCTCAACATCTCAGTGAAAAACATCAATTGCAATTGAGTTTGGTTGATCTCACGGCCGACGGAAGTGTTGACATGGAACACCTTGAGGTCTTGCTTGCTACTCATGGGCGCAGCTTTGTCAGTTTAATGCACGCCAATAACGAAATCGGCAATATGATTTCGCTTCAAGACGTTGGCCAATTGTGTGCTAAATACAATGCTATTTTTCATAGTGACACGGTACAAACAATGGGGCACTATCCTATTCATACCGACACGATGAATATTCACTTCCTGAATGCATCGGCACACAAATTTCATGGCCCAAAAGGAGTTGGTTTTATCTACATCAATAAAAACATCAAGATAAACGCAACCATAACCGGCGGCGGCCAAGAACGTGGCATGCGCGGTGGAACAGAAAATCTTTACGGCATTGTTGGAATGAGCAAAGCGCTTGATGTCGCCTGCCAACATATGGATGAACACGCGGAACACGTGCGGGACGTCAAAAACTATATGATACAACGTCTGCAAGAGACCATTCCGAATATTATTTTCAATGGGCGATCTAAAGAAAATGATTCGCTATATACGGTCTTGAATTTCACTTTACCCGAAAGCGAAAACTCAGACATGATGCTGTTTTTGTTGGATTTGGATGGTGTAGCCTGTAGTGGAGGAAGTGCCTGCAGTAGCGGTGCGGCAAAGGGCTCACACGTTCTCGACGGAATACAAGCACTACGTGATCACTGTGCCAGTTTGCGTTTCTCATTCAGCCGTTATTCTACCAAAGCTGAAGTGGATTATGCACTCGAGAAAATCAAAGATCATGTGCAGGTTGCAACAACCGCTTAATTGCTTTTTCCCCAGGATAGAAATTATCATAGATCGGATAAACGGTTTATGTCCTTTCAACGAGAGATTTCGAAACAATAAGAGAGATCCCTCATCTCGGATTAGCCGAGATTCGGGAAGACAATCGAAAAGTCTAAGCTATAGCTTGGCCAGGATGATTACCCAGCGTAGAGCAACCTCAAGGCCAAGCCTTTTGAACCGTGAAACCCTTGTCATCCCGATCGTAGAGAGGGATCTCATGTAATTGAGCGGAAAGCCTAAAGAAAATTAGAGAAATCTACTATAGCTGGTTCTGCTCAGTCAGATCACTCTTTTGAAGATGACGATGTATTTCCATTTCTGACAAATGGTTCTCATTGTTTTTTCATCCCTTTAATACCAATTGTTCTAGTGGGAGCTAAACCGTTTAACCGAAAAAGAAAAATCCTCCACGTTTGGAGGATTCTTCAATGCTTTTTTTAAAGGGAGGAAAAATGGAAATTCGAAGTGGAAACACCATAAAAAGAAAAATCCTCCACGTTTGGAGGATTCTTCAATGCTTTTTTAACGGATTACTTCATTAACCAAAATGAAACATTCTACAGGGTGTTTAACGGGGGGAAAAAACGGAAAGTTTCATTTCTGTTTGTTTTTTTCTAAATAATTTAAGTCAAAATCATCAATTGATTTATTTTCAATTAATTAGTAGGCAACGTTTCTACAAAAAATTTAAATGTTTTTTCATAACATTTCTGCCAAAATGCCTATCCAAACCAATAAAGACTGGACAAAAACTTACGATCGGGTATTAATTTGGTCGCATGAAATCTGCTCAATGGTATCGTTTAGGTTTTGTGTTGCTCGCAATGGGGGTGATCCTGGGCGCCTTCGGTGCGCATGCTCTTAAAAAAGTGTTGCCCGCTGAAAGTCTGC
>JBDKJN010000112.1:0-9401 GCA_039796595.1 Bacteroidota bacterium | reverse complement strand
AAATCGGCCCTGCTCAATATGTCCAGTGTAACGTTGTTCTACGACGATGCTGCAACCAAATTGGATCTCGAAAGAGCGCAAATCAGCTTTATAAAAAAGGAATTGGAAGCCAGTAAGGACCTTATTCTTTTACAAGAACTCAATGTGCTTCATTATTATGTGCCTGTTAAAAGGGAGGCACTAACGGGAGAATCAGCAGAGAAATTGCGCCGAATTGGCAATCGCATTTTAGGGCATCTGAACAGCATGCGCCTTACGGAAGTGGTTGTGAACAGTGAAGTGCCTGAGGCGGGTTATTCGCTTTTGGTAGCAGAAGGAATGGCTTTGGGCAACTACCAGTTCCTAAAATATCTCAAGAACAAAACCGCCAAAAAGAATAGTTTCTCAAAAATCAATATCCACGACGCTAAGGTGAAACCAGCCGATGTGGCCGAACTCAACAACCTGGTGCAATCCACTTTGTTGGCGCGCACATTGATCAATGAGCCTCATTCGTATTTGACCGCTACGCAGTTCTCCAAAGAAATGCAAAAGGCAGGTAAAGAAGCGGGTTTCAATGTGAAGGTGCTCAACAAGAAAGAAATTGAAGCCAAAAAAATGGGCGGATTGCTCGCGGTGAATATGGGAAGCATTGAGCCTCCAACGTTCACTGTGATGGAGTATCGCCACGATAAACCGAAGAATAAAAAACCAATCGTCTTGGTCGGTAAAGGTGTTGTATTTGATACCGGAGGACTTAGCCTAAAACCGACACCGGGTAGCATGGATGAGATGAAGTGCGATATGAGTGGAGGTGCTGCTGTGGTTGGTGCTTTGCACGCCATTGCCGCAAATCAATTGCCTGTTCATGTGATTGGTATTGTTCCAGCAACGGATAATCGCCCAGGCATGAATGCAGTTTGTCCTCAAGACATTATCACTATCAGTGATGGAACTACTGTTGAGGTGCTCAACACCGATGCCGAAGGTCGTTTGATTCTGGCTGATGCATTGGTATGGGCCAAACAATACAAACCTGAATTGTGTATCGATCTGGCGACCTTGACGGGCGCCGCTATCCGCGCCATTGGCACCTATGCCAGCGCGATTATGGGAACAGCCGAGCAGCAAGTGATGGATGCGTTGACGGAGAGTGGTGTGAATGTTTGGGAAAGAACCATTCAATTCCCAATGTGGCAAGAGTATGGCGATGAAATGAAGAGTGATATCGCGGATTTGAAAAACCTTGGTGGTGCCAATGCTGGTCACATCAGCGCAGGTAAATTCCTGGAGCACTTCACTGATTATCCTTGGATCCACATCGATATCGCAGGTCCTGCATACAGCAATAGCGCTTCGGATTATCGCACCAAAGGTGGTGTGGGTGTCGGAGTGCGTTTGCTCTATGATTTCATCAAAAGAAGATATAGCATTTAATTCAAACCGAATGATCTTTCGGTATAGTGTAGAGGTATGAGCGAAAACAGAATTAAAATAGGAATAACCTCTGGCGACCCGCATGGCGTGGGCCCAGAGATCATTATAAAAGCGCTTTCAGATAGTCGATTGTTGGACAGTATCACTCCGGTGATCTACGCCAATCCCGAGGTTATTAAAGCGCATAAAAAGGCTATCGGCGGAGAAGATTTCAATTACAGTACGGTGAAGTCTGCTGGCGAGGCGTTGCCGAAGAAAGTCAATCTCGTGAATGTTTGGAAAGAATATGGCCAAAACATTCAAATGGGTAAAGCCGATAAAGAAGCTGGGACTTTCGCATTCAAGAGCTTGGAAGCCGCTGTCAATGATTTGGCGAGCAATAAAATTGATGCTCTGGTGACTGCACCAATCAACAAAGACACCATCCAAAGCAAGGACTTTAATTTTCCTGGTCACACGGAGTATTTGGCCAAGTTCGCACAAACCGAAAAGGTCTTGATGTTCTTAGTGAGCGATGTGTTGAAGGTAGGTATTGTTACTGGGCACGTTTCGATCAAAGAAGTGGCCCAGAATATTACCAAGGAAAAAATCATGGAGAAATTGACGCTCATGAACGATAGTTTGGTGCGTGATTTTGGCGTGAACAAGCCTAAAATTGCCGTACTCGGTTTAAATCCTCATGCAGGCGATAATGGTTTGCTTGGCAACGAAGAGAAGGATATCATTTTACCGGCAGTGCGTGAAGCAAACGACAAGGGGATGTATGTGTTCGGTCCATATGGCGCTGACGGCTTCTTCGGTAATGCAAGCTATCGCAAATTCGATGCGGTATTAGCAATGTATCATGATCAGGGATTGGCTCCGTTTAAAGCCTTGGCTTTCGATTCAGGTGTCAATTATACAGCTGGCTTGCCTGTTGTGCGCACCTCCCCTGACCACGGAACTTCTTTCGATATTGCTGGACAGGGAAAGGCGGACGAGTCATCATTCAGAGCTGCCATCTATGCTGCAGCCGACATATACAACCAGCGTCGAATGCACCGCGAGTATGCTTCCAATCCTTTGCGCAGACAAGAGGTGAAGGATAGTCGCGATGACCAACGCGAATAATTTTACCGAACGAACATTCGGCAACCATGACAATACGTTTGTTATCCATCGGCAAAACACAGAATGACTATCTCAAAAAAGGTATTCAGCTCTATGTTGATCGACTCCAGCACTATGCCCGAATCGAATACTTGGAAATGCCGGATGTGGGCCAAAATGGATTGACTCCCGCTCAATTGAAACAAAAGGAAGCCGAACTCATTCTGAAAAACGTTCGGCCAGATCAGGTGTTGTATCTGCTGGATGAATATGGCAAATCGTTCACATCACGTGAGTTTGCTGCTTTTTTTCAAAAACAAATGAATGCGGGAACAAAGACTTTGGCGCTTTGCATTGGTGGCGCTTATGGTTTCGATGCAGTGATTCACCAAAGGGCGGCAGGCAAGATATCGATGTCGCAAATGACCATGCCACATGAACTCATTCGGCTTTTTCTTGTTGAACAGGTATATAGAGCCCACACAATTTTAAAAGGAGAGAAATACCACCATGACTGATCAAAAGGACGAACCCAAAAAAATTGCCATCCTTGGAAGTACTGGTAGCATTGGCAAACAGGCTCTGGAAGTGGTCGCTGAACAGCCTGGACGCTTTCAGGTTGAAGTGCTTACTGCTGGAAACAATGCGGACTTGCTGATTCAGCAAGCTCTACAGTTTCAACCAAACGCAGTGGTCATTGGCGAAGAAGCGCACTACGAAAAGGTCAAGACAGCGCTCTGGGATGCTGGTGTAAAGGTGTACGCAGGTCGTGATGCACTTAATCAAATTGTCGAAAGCACAGAAATTGATATGGTGTTGACTGCGCTCGTTGGTAGTGCTGGCTTAGAACCAACAGTGCGTGCCATCCGCAGTGGTAAACAAATCGCTTTAGCGAATAAGGAAACGCTTGTTGTGGCAGGCGAAATTGTAACCGAATTAGCACGTAAACATGCGGTCAATATCTATCCTGTAGACAGCGAACACAGCGCGATCTTTCAGTGCCTTGTAGGTGAATGGAACAATCCAATAGAAAAGATTATTCTAACCGCAAGTGGTGGCCCATTTCGTGGCCGCAGTCGCGAACAACTCATGGAGGTGACACGTGAACAAGCGCTTAAGCATCCGAACTGGTCCATGGGAGCTAAAATCACCATTGATTCGGCTACACTCATGAATAAGGGGCTTGAAGTGATCGAAGCCAAGTGGTTGTTTCACTTGAAGCCGGAGCAAATCGAAGTGGTTGTGCATCCGCAAAGCATCATACATAGTATCGTACAATTTACCGATGGTAGCATGAAGGCACAGATGGGATTGCCCGATATGAAATTGCCGATTCAATATGCAATGGCTTATCCTCAGCGATTGACCAATGCATTTCCTCGATTTGATTTTACGAAGTATGCGCAACTGACCTTTGAACAACCTGATCTGGATACCTTCCGTTGTTTGCAATTGGCATATCAGGCGATGGCCAAGGGTGGTACCATGCCTTGTGTACTTAATGCCGCAAATGAAATGGCAGTTGCTGATTTTTTGGCCGATCGCATCACTTTCTTGCAAATAGCGGATCGTGTGGAAGAAGCCATGCAAAATTCAGAATGGATTGCGAAACCAGCGATTGAAGATTATTATTTCATCGACGCCGAAACGCGACGCCTCTATTCTGAAAGACATTCAACGGTTCAACATTAGTGCAAATACAACAATGAAAGTCTATACCAAAACTGGCGATAAAGGAACCACCATGTTATTGGGTGGTGTTCGTGTGCCTAAACATGCTTTGGCCATCGATACCTATGGCACAGTAGACGAACTCAATGCGAATGTCGGATTGTTGCGCGACTTGCCAGCGTATGCATCGCGCAAGGAATTTTTGATCTTCGTACAAGATCGATTATTCACTTTGGGAAGCCATTTGGCCGTTCATCCGGACCATGAGGGCAAAATGAAACTGCCTCTTCTTTATGATGAAGACATAACACAAATCGAACAGGCTATTGATGCCATGGATTTGGAATTGGAGCCTATGCGTGCGTTCATTTTACCGGGCGGTGACATCCAGGTTTCTCAGTGCCATGTAGCGCGATGTGTCTGCCGCAGAGCTGAACGCCTGGCCACTGCCCTGCATGAAACGGATCCAAGGCATGAGCGAGCGGTGATCTTCTTGAACCGCTTGTCGGATTATCTTTTTGTTTTGTCCCGCAAAATTTCCAAGGAATTGGGCGCTGAAGAAACTCCCTGGAAGCCTAAAATGGACGCTGAATAGCTCTGAAACCATTGATACTTATGGGGTTTTAGCTATTTTATGTAGCGTTAGCTTTTTTTCGTAAAAATGATTAATTTCGCATGACACTAAAAAAACGCTAAAAAGAAAGGGCTCGATACACGAAATCCCGGCATTTAACGTAGGGTGTTTAATTACGAATAGAAGTTTTACGTCAAAAAAGAGAGTACTATGTATTGGACGTTGGAATTGGCCTCATATCTGGAAGACGCGCCATGGCCTGCAACAAAAGATGAATTGATCGATTATGCGATGCGTGCCGGAGCCCCATTGGAGGTTGTAGAAAATTTACAGCAAATTGAAGATGACGAAGAGATATTTGATACCATTGAGGATATTTGGCCTGATTATCCCACCAAAGAAGATTTTTTCTTCAATGAAGATGAGTATTGATTTAACTTTGAAGTCTGAAGAGTAACAAGTATTGAAAAATACTTGTGTTTTCATGGTAAAAGGGACCGTTCATTCGAAAGAGTGGGCGGTTTTTTTTGTGCCAGATCAACGCACCACTAAACGCGCGGTCTGTCGACTCTTTTGTTCCAAGAGTATTTCGCGTTCGGTGGTCAATTGATGCAGAATCTGCTCGTTCCAGTGGCGCACGGTGATCAATGTTAATCCTTCATTGTAACGAATGGCATAACGCGAACGCATGGCATCAAAAAGAAGTCCTCTTTTGTATTCGTTTTTGTCAATACAAATCGAAAAACTCACGGCTGAATTTTCCATCAGATTTACCCGAATTCCCAGGTTCGAAAGGGTCTCGAAAATTTCGCGTAAATTATCTTCTACAATAAAGCTAAAGTCCTTTGGCAAAAAACTGATGAGGTCTTGATGTCCTTTAAAAATATAGCTGGGTACCAAATGGTCGCTGGATGTATTTTCTTGAATAATGGTGCCACTCGCATCGGGGTGAACGAAACTTTTGATATATAGCGGTATACCTTTATTCTGTAGCGGCTTAATGGTTTTTGGGTGAATAACACTCGCCCCATAATAGGCCAATTCGATGGCTTCGCGAAAACTGATGCTGTCGAGTTTCACCGTGTCTTTAAACCATTTTGGATCCGCGTTTAACATCCCCGGTACATCTTTCCAAATGGTAACCGCTTCGGCATCAAAAAGAAACGCCATGATCGCAGCGGTGAAATCAGATCCTTCTCTGCCTAGCGTAGTTGTGGAACCGTCGGTTGTGCGGCCAATAAATCCTTGCACAATAGCAATAGATCCCTGCTGCAAAATCGACTCCAATTCACTTTTTCGTTCCATGCTCAAATCCCATTCCACACGTGAATCGCGGTATCGGTCGTCGGTTTGAATGCAATTCCGAACATCAATCCAAGTGCTTTGCAGTCCTTCTTGAACCAAAAATCCGTGCACAAGTGCTGTAGATAGTAGTTCACCGTAACATACAATTTGGTCATAATCGCGATCGTAATGCCCCGTCGGTGCTTGTTCAAGGAGGTATGCTAAGGCACTCCACTGGGTCTCGAATGCTTGAAGTGGTGCAGCAGTCAATCCTAGATCTTGTGCAATCGTCAGGTGAAATGTTCGAATAGCATCAAGGGGCTCGCTGTAGTTTTCGCCTTTGAAGCGATGATCGTGGATCACTTCCAACGCATTGGTGGTTTTGCCCATTGCACTGATCACCACGATAAGTGGCCCTTTCTGATAGGTGCGGATAATGTGGGCAACGTTGCGGACAGCCGACGCATCTTTTACCGATGCACCGCCGAATTTGAAAACGTTTAGTGGTGAAGCCATGTGGGCGAAATTAATATGTCGGTAGTGCGCCGAACAAAAAACATTTTTGGATTATAGTGATCTTGGTGGCGGGCAAAATCAACCAAACATGATTTTTCCATTGACCCATTCAGGATCGAGGATCGTATCGTATTTGCGGTAAAAATTGAGGGCAGGCTCGTTCCACTCAAGCACCTGCCAACATACTCCTGCCATACCCCGTCGTTGCGCTTCTTCAAGGACCAGTTCAAATAATTGAGCGCCGATTTTTGCTCCACGATGGGCCTCTTGGACATAAAAATCTTCCAGGTAATACATCGGTCCCTTCCAGGTTGAATAACGGATATAACAGAGCGCCATTCCAACTATAGCGGAATCCGCTTCTGCCACCCAAAAATCAAACAACGGCTGTGGACCAAAACCGTCCTTTAGCATGCGCTCTGCGGTGTTGGTGACTTCATGTGGCGCTCGCTCGTATAGTGCTAGCTCATGCACAAGTGCCATAACAGCTTCTACATCTGCTTCGGTGCCTCTACGGATTTGGATGTTGTTCATGCCGTGAAATTAGGCAAGATTTGCTGATTCAGTCAAAAGGAACGTGTTGACATGGTTGTCCGCGGTAATCCATAATCGGATAGAGGTTTTCCCGCGATAGCAATACTTCAGAGCAAATTGCTTCGAATCATGTAAATTTGCAACATGGCAAGTGTGCGTTTAGAAAAAGTTGGTGCCTTGGTGCGCAAAGAGATGAGTACGCTCTTTCAATTGAATATGAATTCCATGTTCAATGGCGTCATGATTACTGTAACCAATGTACGTGTCTCTCCGGATATGGGTCTGGCCAAAGTGTATTTGAGTATTTTTCCTTCTGATAAAAAGGAAGTGACCATGGCACTGTTGGAAGAGAAAAATGGACTATTGAGAAAAATGCTTGCGGATAAGGTCGCCAAACAATTGCGTAAGGCACCGGATCTGAGGTTCTATCTCGACGATTCGCTCGATTATTTTGAGGAGATCGATCGTTTGCTCAAAAAATAACCAGCACTCCTTTGGCCATTTCTCTTTTCATAGCGCGAAGACATCTGTTTTCCAAAAAATCCCGAGGTATCATCAATATCATTGCGATGATTTCTATGCTCGTGGTGGCCTTTGTTACTGCCGCTATGATTGTAGTGTTGAGTGCTTTTAACGGTATTGATCAATTGGTCAAGAATTTGTTTTCCAACTTTGATACTCCGCTTACGATTCTGCCCGAGGAAGGACGTTTTTTCGCAGATTCACTTCTTACCGATGATGTATTAAAGCAAGTAGAAGGTATTCGTGGTTTCAGCCGTGTTATCGAAGAAGATGCATGGTTAAATTATGCCGACCACAATGCCGTGGCCACCATCAAAGGTGTTGAAGATAGATATCTGGAACTATCCCCTCTGCGTGATATGATTTACGAAGGCGATATGTTGCTTCGGCAAGACAGCATCCCTTTTGCTATTGTTGGATTGGGTGTGCGCAGTGAGTTGTATATGCCTGTCGGCAAAGGCTTGCCTACAGTGATGGAGATCAATGCCCCTGTCCGTGGAAGAAAATTATCGCGATACAAGGAAAATGCCTTCAATCGACGCGCCACCAATGTAAGTGGCGTATTCTCGGTCAATGCTGAACTTGACTCGAAATACATTCTACTTCCTTTGAGCGAAACCAGAGATCTGTTTGAGATGCCGGACGTTATTTCGTCCATAGAAATTTTTATTGATGACAATCAAAACCTTGAAGATGTCCGCACACGAATTGGCGAACAATTGCCCAAAGGACTCAAAATTCAATCGCGATTTGAAAAAAATGCTCTGATCTACAAAACAAATGCAAGTGAGAAATGGGCAACGTTTTTAATTCTTTTGTTCATCCTACTCATCGCATGCTTTAACATCATTGCTGCTTTAACTATGCTCATCATTGAGAAAAAGAAAGATATCTTCACGCTGTTGAGCATGGGAGCAACAGACCGGGATGTACGTCGTATCTTCATGTTGGAAGGTTTTTTTATCAATTTGATAGGTGCTGTGGTTGGAACTACGCTTGGTGTCGGGTTATGTATAGCACAACAAAAATGGGGTCTGATTGCGATGGAGGGCGCTATGGTGGATCATTATCCTGTTAAGGTAGTGGGACAAGATGTCGTTGGGATTTTTTTGGTGGTAACCGCCATGGGTGCTTTCTTCTCTTTTGTCCTTGTCCGCGGATTAATGAAGCGTTTTGTGCTTTGATAGCTGGTGCAATATTTGTTACATGCATTCGTAAGACTACCATGAGAACCCCAATACTGATTTTATTACTACTGTTTTTTAACGACTGCTTTTCTCAATCAGTAAGCACGGTTGATAGCACGCATTGGTTTTGGAATTGGAGCTATGACAAGGATTCAATGACTCAATATACGCAAGGCGTTGAGGAGTTTTCAAACGGTAAATTGGTGCGGTTGTCCACATTTGGCAATGATTTGAGAGGCCAACCAGATACGTTGTTAATCGTCCACAAATACGCTAATGGCAAGCGCTTAAGTACAGAAGAATATCGTGGTTTTTACAACGATTGCATCAAGTTTCATGAGTTCGCATATGATAGTTTGGAAACGTTATATACAGGCTGGATGGATGATCGGGTCAAGGGCTATCATTACAGTGTACCTTGTTGGACGACCTATCGGGCAAATACCAAATGGCACGGCGATATGGCGATACGAGTGGCCGTGTTGTATGAGGATTCCTTGCGCAAAGAAACCATTGATTCCGTGCGTTATGATGCCTTTGAACGCCCACTGCAAATTGTGAAATACGCCGATGGCATACGGATTTATGAGGAATCCTGTATCTATCAG
>JBDKJN010000111.1:0-5713 GCA_039796595.1 Bacteroidota bacterium | reverse complement strand
GTATCACCACGCATACTTTGGCGGAATTGAAGGCCAAGGGAGAGCCTATATCGATGTTGACGTCGTACGACTACAGCATGGCCAAAATTGTCGATGCTGCCGGTTGTGAGGTCATCCTAGTGGGCGATAGCGCGAGCAATGTGATGGCGGGACACGAAACCACCTTGCCAATCACTTTGGATCAAATGATTTATCACGCTCAGGCCGTGGTGAGAGCTGCTGCACGTGCTCTTGTTGTGGTCGATTTGCCTTTCGGTTCTTATCAGGGCAACAGCAAGGAGGCGTTAAATTCTGCTATCCGCATTATGAAAGAAAGTGGTGCGCATGCCGTAAAACTTGAAGGTGGTGCGGAGATTCAGGAGAGCATTCAACGCATTCTTACCGCAGGTATTCCGGTGATGGGGCATTTGGGTTTGACGCCGCAGAGCATTTATAAATTTGGTACCTATCAGGTGCGTGCAAAGGAAGAGTTGGAAGCAGAGCGATTGTTGAGCGACGCTGCTTTGTTGGATGCCTGCGGGTGTTTTGCTATTGTATTGGAGAAAATTCCAGCGAAATTGGCCGCTAAAGTCACTGCTTCGGTGAAAGTCCCAACTATCGGAATTGGCGCAGGCAGCGCATGTGACGGACAAGTTTTGGTGGTCCACGATATGCTGGGTATCACCCAGGATTTTAGCCCACGTTTTTTGCGTAGATATGCGAATTTGGGCGAAACCATGCACAATGCTGTGGCCCAATATGTCGCAGATGTAAAGAAGCACGATTTTCCCAACGAAAAAGAGCAGTATTAAGCGCATTCTTGACCTAACTTTGTATCGCAAAACGTAGCGATGATCATCATCGCATAATATCGACATGTCATGAGTAATAATCTGAAAGGCCAGGCCAAGGAGTGGAAACAGGCTCCCAAAGTGCCGATAGTGATGAGCAACGTAGACAATTTACGTGTGCTTTATGAAGACAATCACATCATCGCCATCAACAAACGGAATAGTGACATCATACAAAGTGACTTGAGCGGAGATCAGACCCTTTGTGAGGTGGTCAAGAATTATGTCAAGGTCAAATTCAACAAACCGGGTTTAGCCTTTATCGGAACAGTGCATCGTTTGGATCGTCCTGTGAGTGGTATTGTGCTTTACGCTCGCACCACCAAGGCGCTCAATCGTTTGTCCAATATGTTTAAGTTTCGCGAAGTGCAGAAAACCTATTGGGCGGTGATCAAGGATTTGCCCAAGGAACACGAAGGCACTGTGATCAATTATTTGTGGAAAGACGAAAAGTTGAACAAAACTTTTGCTTTCAACAAGCCTGGAGACAATCGCAAAGAATCGGAGTTGTCGTACAAAGTAATAGGTAGTGGCGACAATTACCACTTCATCGAAATTTATCCAAAAACGGGACGTCATCATCAGATCCGCGCCACCTTGTCTTCGTTGGGATGTCCTATCAAAGGCGATATCAAATACGGCAGCAAACGGACCAACGACAATGCGAGCATCCATTTGCATGCACGAAAAATTGAGTTCTTACATCCTGTGAGAAAAACACCTGTTACCGTTGTAGCCTCACCACCCGAAGATCCACTATGGGATGAGTTTTTGCGTATTTCTTTGGCGCAGGAGATCAATGGACAATAAAGTTGTTATTAGCACGTTGGAGTTGCCATGCAATCCAAAATTTATTCAGTTCTTCTTGGCTTAATACTCATAGTTGGTCTGAGTTCTTTCGATCGCTGCAGCCATCCTTTGGGACTTACCAAAAATAAAATTTTGGCCGGCGCCAATTATGATGTCTTAAAAGAAGGTGACATTGTTTTCCAACAGAGCGTTAGTCCACAATGTGCTGCAATCAAAGCTGCAACAGGGAGCGCATGGACACATGTAGGAATCGTAGTTCGTAAGAACAATCAATGGATGGTACTCGAAGCAGTGGAACCAGTGAAGATGACACCCATTGCAGATTGGCTGGCGAGAAGTAAAGTCAACGAAGTACGCCGACTCAAGGCCACTGAAAAAGGATGGGACGAAGCATCTTTGAAAGACATGCATACCATGGGCGAGAAGTGGTTGAAGAAACACTACGATATCGGATTTGCTTGGAGCGATGACGAGATGTATTGTTCCGAATTGGTGTACAAACTGTATGATCGTATACTGAACATCAAAGTCGGCGCAATGAAACAACTCAAAGACTATGATCTTAGCTCGCCCATTGTAAAACGCATCATGAAAGAGCGCTATGGCGATCAAATCCCTTATGATGAATGGATGATCGCCCCTGGAGTTATGTACGATTCACCTCTCCTGGAAGAAGTGAAGATTCCGAACAGCTAGTCAGAAATTTACATTCAGAACGACGAGTTGGCTCTATTCCAAAGAGGGATATGGGTTTGACGTGGCATTAGGACTCCTCGAAAACTGTGAACAATGTCTGGTTTCTCGTGGTTTCATCTGTTTAGGTTGGGGCTATATTTGCCCCGAATTCAAAAATCGATATTGTACTATGAATGAAGCAAAAGAACACATCAAGTGTTTGATTATAGGCAGCGGTCCTGCCGGTTATACTGCGGCTATTTATGCTGCTCGTGCTGATATGAAACCTGTGATGTATCAAGGTATGCAGCCAGGCGGACAATTGATGGATACCACTGAAGTGGACAATTTCCCGGGCTATCCAAAAGGCATCAAGGGCCCTGAAATGATGGAAGATTTGAAAGCACAGGCTGAGCGTTTTGAAACAGATGTGCGCACAGGTTGGGTGACGAAAGTGGATTTCACAGGTCCAAAACATTGGGTTGAAATCGATGGAGGTAAACACACCGTTACAGCTGATGCCGTAATCATTTCGACTGGTGCAAGTGCGAAGTGGTTGGGATTGCCTAACGAAACACGCCTTCGTGAAATGGGCGGTGGCGTAAGTGCTTGCGCTGTTTGTGATGGTTTCTTTTACCGCAATCAAGATGTAGTAATCGTTGGTGCCGGTGATACAGCAGCTGAAGAAGCTACGTATTTGGCCAAATTGTGCAAACAAGTATATATGCTGGTGCGCAGCGACAAAATGCGTGCGAGCAAAGCCATGCAACACCGTGTTGAGAATGCGGCCAATATCGAAGTGTTGTGGAATACCGAAACCCTGGACTTGGTAGGCGAGCACGGTGTTGAAGCAGTGATTGTAAAAAATCGTGTAAGTGGCGAAGAACGCACATTGAATGCCACTGGATTTTTCGTAGCTATTGGCCACAAACCCAATACCGATGTGTTCAAGCCGTTTATTGATACCGATGAGACTGGATATATTCTCAATGTTCCTGGCTCATCCAAAACCAATGTGGAAGGCGTATTTGTTGCGGGTGACGCGGCAGATAAGACCTACCGTCAAGCTGTTACAGCTGCTGGTACAGGATGTATGGCAGCATTGGACGCAGAGCGCTATCTTGCGGCCAAAGGCATTCATTAATGAACATGATGAAATATTCAAATATTCAACGAAAGCCAATCACTCGATTGGCTTTTGTTTTATGCATTCCAATGTTGTGGGCTGCAACTTGTCAGACACCAACGGTGGCACCAACTTCGACTGTAGCGGTAGAAGCAGAATCAACACCAAACGAAGCCGCAGAGCACGTGGTCACACCGAAGGATTCGGTTGATGTGCCAGTCGGAATTCGTGCCTACTCCAAAGATGAATTGTTGGGTCGGTTTGAGCCAAACAAACATCCTGATTTTGTGCTCATACAAAAGAAGCATACGGGTAAGGACGGAATCTATTTGCAGCGCGGGGCCTATGAAGCTTTTCAACGCATGTATGACGCAGCCAAGGCAGCTGGCCTGAATATCTCCATCATTTCAGCGACACGCAATTTCAATTACCAAAAAGGCATTTGGGAAAAAAAGTGGTTGCGCGAGAAATACAAGGGCATGAGCGATCGCGACAAGGTAGCCGACATCATGAAGTTCAGCAGCATGCCCGGAACGAGCCGTCACCATTGGGGAACCGATGTCGATTTTAATTCAGTGGAATTGGCCTATTGGCAAAGCGGGTCAGGAGCAAAAATCTACAAGTGGTTGGTGGAGAATGCACCTACCTATGGCTTCCATCAAACCTATACCAACAAATCAGCAGGTCGCAGTGGGTATGAGGAGGAGAAATGGCATTGGAGTTATATGCCTATTGCTCGCGAAATGCACCGTCAATTCAAGAGTAACATTGCTTATGCCGACATCACGGGGTTTTCGGGGTGTAAAGAAGCAGAAGGATTGAATGTGTTTGCAACGTATGTGGACGGCATAGCACCTGAGCTATTGCCAAAATAAAAATGGCTGCCTCGAAAGACAGCCATTCCACGGAGGGTGATCGATGGGGATCGAACCCACGACAACCAGAACCACAATCTGGGGCTCTACCAACTGAGCTACGACCACCGTGTTTCCCAAAAATGAATTTGGGGGTGCAAATAAACTAACTTTATTTGAGTTTTGCAACTGAAATACGTGGAATTTCTAAAAAATATCGATCACCACTGATAACAGGTCACGAAAGCGGGAGCGGGGGGATTGATGATTTCATTTGTATTCTTGCACGATAAAGCGATTTTTTCGGATGCGCATACTCATGACAACTTCTTGGTTTCCTTCGCGGAAGCATGCGACCCTGGGCAATTTCGTCCAGCGGCACATCGAGGCGATTGCGCTCAAGCATGAGGTGGTTGTTTTGGCGTGTTTTCGTGATCCGAATGCCAAGGGATTGGAGATTGAAAAAACCGTCGAAAACAATGTGACCATTTATCGCGTGTATTCAGCCTATCCGGCATGGCAATTCTGGAAAGCAAAATTTGCATTTGATGCCGGTATTCAAGCGATTCAAAAAGATAGTGCGCACGCGTTTGATCTTATTCATCACCATGTTATTTATCCAAAAGGTTGGTTGGCAGCCCGTTTGGCCCAGCAGTGGCATGTGCCGTTGGTGATCACTGAGCACTGGACCATTTACAATACTGCTGTTCGCAAGGATCAGCCGTTTGGACTGAAGATGTTGTCGAAATGGACCACCAGAAAGGCCTCGATCATTTGTCCCGTATCGCAGGATTTGGCAGAAACCATGAAAACATTTGGCCTGTTGGGCGAATACAAAGTCGTTCCGAACGTGGTGGATACCAGCATGTTTAAGATTGGCCATCCAGAGCCGGGATTTCATTTTTTACATATCAGCAGTTTAGAAGATCGGCACAAGAACATCACAGGAATCTTGCGCGCTTGGAGCGGAGTCTGTAAAAAGCTACAAGGAGCCGTATTGCATATCGGAGGCGATGGACCCTATCAAGACTGGCAGCGCAAAGCAGAGGAGATGGGTATTCCTTTGCAAAGCATATCCTTTTTTGGGGAATGCACACCTGCTGAAGTGGCCAAGCGCATGACTGAATCCCATTGTTTGGTCATGTTTTCGAGATTCGAAAATTTACCAGTGGTCATTGTGGAGGCTATGGCTTCGGGGCTGCCCGTCATCAGCAGTCGAGTAGGGGGCATTTCCGAGCACATCCAGCGCGAGTGCGGCATGTTGGTGCAGAGCGAAAACGAAGAAGAATTGCAAGCTGCTTTTGTGGCGATGCATACCCTATGGGGCGATTACAATCGATTTGATATTCGTCGCTACGCCGAGGCCCATTTCAGTCGAGTGGCCATCGCGGAGCGGTATCATGCCGTATATACCAGTG
>JBDKJN010000110.1:0-4640 GCA_039796595.1 Bacteroidota bacterium | reverse complement strand
GTTTTACAAAATTCGTTCAGTAATTGACCCACAAAGTAAAGACGAACCAAAGCAGAAAACGGTTGAAGTTTTGAACAGACCATGCCGCGTCATTGCTCCGTTTCATTTGATTTTGTTAACTCTTAGATTTTGGAAAGGCTAAAAAATTCGGCACTAATTGGCGCATTTTAAAGATTAAAAAGACATCAAGTGTCGTCCCGCAAACGAATTATATCGATTGGATTAAACGGCAGTCGACAAAAACTCAATTCCTCTGAATTTGTCTTTAATCTGTTCCAGTTTTTGAAGGATCGCTTCGGGTTCTTTGAAGGTTACAAGATCCATTCGATCTTCTTTGAAATGTGGTAAACCTTTAAAATAATTGCTGTAATGGCGGCGCATTTCCAAAACGCCCAAAACCGGACCCTTCCACTGCACGGAGAATTCAAAATGTTTGCGACAAGCCTCCGCACGGTCTTCCAGGGTTGGAGTTGGCAAACGCTCTCCGGTGGCTAGAAAATGCTTTATTTCATTAAATATCCAAGGATAGCCGATACTTGCACGACCAATCATCAAACCATCCACACCGTATCGATTCTTATATTCCAAAGCTTTCTCAGGGCTATCGATATCACCATTTCCAAAAACCGGAATATGCATTCGGGGATTATTTTTTATCTCTCCTATCAATGTCCAGTCTGCTTCACCTTTATACATCTGGACCCTGGTACGACCGTGAATGGTTAGCGCTTTGATTCCAATATCCTGAAGGCGCTCAGCAACCTCAACAATATTCTTTGAACCATCATCCCAGCCCAATCTCGTTTTTACAGTGACTGGCAGTTTGGTGGCTTTGACAATGGCTTCTGTCATGCTCACCATTTTAGGAATATCCTTTAAAATGCCCGCGCCAGCACCTTTACACGTGACTTTCATCACCGGACATCCATAGTTGATATCCAATAAATCAGGATTAACAGCTTCAATGATTTCAGCACATTTCACCATGGTGGGAATTTCACTCCCAAATATTTGCACACCAATAGGGCGCTCATACTCGAAAATATCCAACTTCATCTTGCTTTTGGCGGCATCTCGAATAAGGCCTTCGCTGCTGATAAATTCAGTGTACATCAAATCAGCGCCATTCTCCTTGCAAACCATGCGAAAAGGAGGATCGCTAACATCCTCCATAGGAGCTAATAGCAGCGGAAAATCCGGTAATTCGATTTGATCAATTTTAACCATGCGTGAATTCCAAGTCCAATCATCATTTTTTGATTGGGCGACAAATTTACTTCGCTTTCCTTTGCAATATGAAAAATCATTGGTTGATGTCGATGAGTGATCGCTCCAAGCTGATCATGTTTGCTGCCCTGTCCATGATAGGGATGGGAGTTGGGTCCACGCTAATGTTTGTTGTAGCCGGACTCATGTTGCCCGAAGGCATGGGCATGGAGCAATTGTTTAACCAACCCACTGCTGAATTACAAGATGCCTTAAAATGGGGCAATACCAGCATGCTCATAGGCTTTTATCTTTTTCCTGTTATCATGTACCGTCTTCTTTTTGGTCGTTCTAAAGCCTTGTCCTTTGGTTTTTTCAAGCAAAGCCATTGGTGGTTCGTTGCACCATTTATATTGATCTTTTTGTCAGGAATGGCAGATATACTAGGCGCTTTCAATGTCTGGCTTATGGATCAATTGCAGCTGCAAACCTTAGATGAGATGCAGAACAACGCCGACCAATTGCAGCGCATCATGCTCAGTCCCAGCAATGGATTGCAATGGTTCAGCACCATAGTAGCATTGATTATTGCCCCGGCGATTTTAGAAGAACTATTTTTTAGAGGTGCCTTGCAAAATCTACTTCAGCGCTTGGGAGGTGGCCATCACGCCGCCATCTGGGCAACCGCGGCAGCATTCAGCGCGATGCACCTGCAATTCGAAGGATTCTTACCACGGATGTTTCTTGGGCTATTGATGGGATACCTCTATTATTGGAGCGGTTCTCTGACCACATCGATCATTGCTCATGCCGTTAATAATGCACTGGCTTTGGTACTCTTTAGCATTTTTCAATCGTTTGAGTGGTCCTTTTCCGAGCAACGTTGGGTTGAATTGTTCATCAGCTTTGGCACAGGATTTATCGGCATTGCGATTACACAATGGGCTTATCGAAGAAACAAGCCCTCATCAGAGTTTCAACAGGAGTGATTCCGCTACGGCAATGTCCTCCGGATTGGTTATTTTGATGTTCTCACGGTTGCCTTCCACCAAATGCACCTGAAATCCTGCCTCTTCTACCACTGATGCATCATCTGTAAAAGATGCTTTAAAGTCTTGTTCATAGGCCTTTAAAAGCACGGAGTACATAAAACACTGAGGAGTTTGAACTGCCCTAAGCATCGCACGATCCATATGCCGCGAACCATTATCATCTATTACACGAATACTATCAGTCACTGGAACACATGGGATGGCCGAACCTTTACTTTGGGCCGTGTCAAAACAGCGCATCAGGGTATCGGCCGAAACCAATGGCCTAACCGCATCATGAATGCCAACTATTGCCGATGAATCCTTTACCAGTGCCAAACCCGCCTTCACTGAATCAAAGCGCTCTTTGCCACCCGCTACCACTGAATGCATGATATCTGGGCAAAACTGAGAAGACAACACCTTCCATTGCTCAATCCAATCCTGGTGCATGACCACAACAATTTCCAAGTGAGGATCCCAATCGCTAAATCTTTTCAAGGTATGAGCTAGAACAGGTATTCCACCGATAGTCATAAATTGTTTTGGTACAGCCGATTGCATGCGGGTGCCAGTTCCACCTGCAACAACAATTAAATAGCGACGTCCGAGCTTACCTTGCATGAAGCGAAGTTAGGCATGACAGAGGTAAGTCAAGAAAAAATCATCCCTGAACCAAACACAAACGCCATCCGAATGTTGTAATTGGAGCGAACGGAAAAATGGAATTTAGAATCAGAATAAATAAGCAAAAAATCGTTTAAAAAACCCTGTGATTGTTGTGAATTTTACCTCTTCGAAGCTGGCCCTAACATAGGAGAGATGAAAGGAAGGTTGAAGCACTCATTTTGCGATAGATTTTAACGTTCCTGACGTACATTCGCCGCACAATTTTATACGTAAAAACCACGAATACATTTTTGAATTATGGCAAAAGGTCTATTTGGTAGTTCCTTGATGAAAAAGTTTTGGATGGCCCTAACAGGACTATTCCTCATCACATTTCTTTTGGTTCATTGCGCAGTTAACGCAGCCATTTTTGTGAACGATGGCGGCGAGACTTTTAACAAGTTCGCCCATTTCATGGGAACCAATATCATCATTCGCGCGATGGAGATTGTTTTATTTATCGGACTCATTGCTCACATTGTTGACGGTTTGATGTTGTATTTCCAGAACAGAAAAGCGCGACCCGTTGCATATGCCAAACAGAACAACACTGCGAGCAGTACTTGGTATAGTCGTAGTATGGCCCTGCTTGGTACCTTGATACTTTTGTTTCTTGTGATACACTTAGCCCATTTTTGGGTGAAGACCCGAATTACCGAGCTCTCGGTAATAGATGCTCATTTGTATTACGATGGTCAGAAATATGAAAACCTCTTCGGCGAGATGCAGATCGTTTTCAAAGAACTCTGGGTAGTTATTGTCTATGTACTGGGTTGCATTTCCTTATTCTGGCACTTATTGCATGGATTTAAGAGTGCATTTCAATCCCTTGGATTCAACCACACCAAATACAAAAAGCAGATTGCATTTATTGGCGATGCGTTCAGCGTCATCATTCCTGCAGTCTTTGCTGCCATGCCTATCGCAATGTACATGGAGTGGATAGCTTAAACATTATTTGAACATTCAACCCGAACAGGCTTTTATATCTTTTGAATATGAAACTAGAGAGTAGAATTCCAGAAGGTCCACTAGAACAAAAATGGACCAAATACAAAAACACCGTTCGATTGGTGAACCCAGCGAACAAACGCAACATCGATATCATAATCGTGGGAACAGGACTTGCAGGGGCAAGTGCCGCAGCGTCTCTTGCGGAGATGGGTTACCGCGTAAAAACATTTTGCTTTCAAGATAGTCCACGCCGTGCGCACAGTATCGCAGCTCAAGGTGGTATCAACGCAGCAAAAAACTATATGAATGATGGTGATAGCACATATCGATTGTTCTATGATACTATCAAAGGAGGTGACTATCGCGCTCGTGAGGCCAACGTGCATCGCTTGGCCGAAGTAAGTGCTAACATTATCGACCAATGCGTAGCACAAGGTGTTCCTTTCGCACGCGATTATGGAGGATTGTTGGACAATCGTTCATTTGGCGGAACACAGGTTTCACGTACATTCTATGCTGCCGGTCAAACGGGGCAACAATTATTATTAGGCGCCTATTCTGCCCTTTCTCGTCAAATTGGCAAGGGTACAGTTCAGATGTTCAATCGCCATGAAATGTTGGACTTGGTCCTCGTGAATGGCAAAGCACGCGGTATCATCGCGCGCAACCTGATTACGGGTGCATTGGAACGTCACAGTGCACATGCGGTTGTTTTATGTACAGGTGGATATGGCAACGTATTCTACTTGTCAACTAACGCAATGGGTAGCAATGTGACAG
>JBDKJN010000109.1:0-3096 GCA_039796595.1 Bacteroidota bacterium | reverse complement strand
CTATAGTCTGGTGCAACAGAGGCATAAATTAAACGTGCTTCTGTGTCATCAACCTTTACAACAGGAGCAGGTGAGGAGGCCAACTGCATTTGCAAGTCATTGCGCTTACTATTGAGTTGGGTCAACTCTGTTTGTTGCTGAGGACTCAAACTGTTATTGCGCTTCAACATTTCCAGAGCTGCTATTTCTTTATCCGTTTGAGCAATGCCTTGAGCAATCAACATATGTTTGGCAGGTTGCAAATTCGGTGTGTTATTGACCAACGCTATTTGCGAATCCAAGGCATTCATGTTTGAAACCGATGCATTAGTAGGCTCGGTTTTAACGGATGCTGCTGGGCTTTCAGAAGGTGTGCTAGTTGAAGCTACCGCTGTTGCGTCATTTGTTGCCGATTCAGCTGGTATGTCACCAATCAATGCGAGCATATTCTGGTCTGTAATCTCCAAGCTAGCCAATCGGTTATCCATACCATTGAGCTTCATGCTAAGTGCCATGCGTTCAGTATCGCTTAAGGACTCAGCAGGTCCGGAAATGCCCAGGTTTTTCGTTGAAACCAATTTTTGATACAAAGCTAAATCTGCTTTGCTTTCAGCTAGATCAGAACCGAGTGTCTTAATTTCAACTTGCTGAGATTTTATGTGCTTTCGCAATGCCTCTAACTCGCTTTTCTTATTGATATAGTTGTATTCAGCAGCGGGCTTGTCTTTTTCTTTTTTCGTGTTATCCATGGCCGTTTGGGCAGCCTTAACTTCATTCTTCAACTCGGCTTCTTTATTGCGCATCGAAGTCAATTTGTCTTCAGCATCCGTTACCGCTTTGGTGCGTTTGCCGATTTCTTCTGTCAACGATGTTTCTATCGCTGTTGTGGAGTTTGGTGACGACGTTTTGCGACGTTCTTTTTCCTGACTTAATGTGGCAAGTGCAGCATCATAGTTTTCTGTAGAAATGCTTTGACGTAAGGTTCTTTCGTTTTCCTCCAATTTTGAGGCATCAGCATCCAATTCAAGGGCCTTTTTGTCTTCCTTTTCAGCCGCTGTCAATGCAGCTTCTGCCTCACGTTGCAAGGTTGTAGCTTCAGAAGAAAGAGCTAAACTCTCTTTTATTTTGGCCAGATCGTCTTCTGTATTAAATTGTGTTACTGACGAACGCAACTCCTCGGCTTTTTTTATTTTTTGTTCGGCTTCCTGATGCTTTGCTGCAGCGTACATTTGAGCATACTTCGAACGTTCTTTTGCCTGACCAGCCTGGGCGATTATTTCACCAATCGCACTTTTCATTTGATCCGCTATCACTTCCGGGGTTTCACCTTCTCCAAAACCAGCTGCGAATCCGACTGTGTTCATGTCTTTGTTACCCACATTAGCAGTTACTTCGGAGGAAGTAGCGGTTTGGGTATTGAGCTTTTCAGGTGTGGCATTGACATCTAGCTTTGCTTTTCGGCGAAGCATTTCAGATGAAAGATCGGATAAGTCCGTATCTACGGGTGTTTCGAAGTAATTCGTGACAATCAACTTTTCTTGCCCGCCTTCATTGATCAATTTCATTTCTTGACGCAATGCGACAGGTCGATCGAATTTAGGGATAGTCAACATCACTTCATGCACGGTCGGACTATTGGAGGTTTTCACCTTCATAGTGTACTCTCCACTGTGCTCTACATAGGCCAAGTAATCGCCGCTGGTGGCATTGGTTGTACCATCACTTGCGATTTTATTGGAAGTGTTGTCCACCAATTGAAAAGTAGCTTTTAATTCTTCTGCATCTATGGTATTGGCATAAAGTCCTTTGAGATAAACGACCTGCATTGGTTGACTCGTAACCATCACATTGTACACGTGTAAGTGGTCCAAATCGCTGCTGCGACCGCTGGCAAAATAGGCCCGTTGATTCAAAGAATCGGCGATGTAAAAAATGTCATCATCGGGTGTATTAATCGCAAAATCCATATTGATGGCTTTGCCAAATGTGCCGGAATTGGGATCTAATTCTGCTTTAAAGATGTCATAGCCACCCATGCTATTGTGGCCTTTACTCGAAAAGTACAATGTTTTACCATCGCTATGCATAAAACAGAAATCCTCATCGTATTTGGTATTTACATCGCCTTTTACGGCCTGTACATTCGTGTATTTTCCATCTGGAGTAAGTATAGCTGAGTAAATATCACGGCCATTTCCACCATCCTTACCTAAGCTAGAAAAATAGATAGTGGAACCATTTCCAGGGTAATGAATGACACCCGGTGTTTTCGATTTTTTATCGAGATTGCTCTTAAGTTCTTCTGGTACAGTAACGATCTTGCCTCCAATATCATCCAAATTCATATATCGGAAGAAATTCTGCTTGTCGCTTTCGGTTTTGCTAATCACTGTGACATCCTTCACATTACTTAGCAAGTTTGAGCCATAAATACAAGTTTCGATATTGCGTTGCGCATCAGTTTTTGAGCTGATTTTGGCATCTGCTGTAGACATGAACTTCTCATACGATTTTACAGCTTCTTTGAATTGATAATTCAGATGGTAGGCTTTGCCCAGATAATACCATACCATTGGATCTTCCACCGATTTTTTGGTGGCAATAGTCAAAAACTTGATTGCTTTGGTTTTATCCGGATCGCTAAAAATAGCGCAAGCCCCAAATTTATAATTGTAATTGGGGTCGTTGGGATAAAGCGAAACCAGCTGTGAATACAGCGGGTATGCCTTCAGGAATTCTCCTGAAATGAATAATGCGTTAGCTTCTTTCTCCATCTGTTGCTCAGCACCTTTCTGAGCAAAAACTGGAAGGGAAGTCAACATGGCCCATAGGGCAAGAACCAGTGTTGTTTTGCGTGTCATTCGCGTAGAGTGTCAAATTTAAACATCTTCTACCATTGTTTTGCATTGTTACAGCTATAATATGCTGTAGTTCAACACTCATTTACTTGGCACAAATGTTTTTACCACATGTCATTTTTCATATGTCCTTGGTTGTTCAGGCCAACGACCTTCTGTCAAAGTGTATGTTGCTTGTAATCATGTTTTTGTACTGATCGACTACAACTTATACTTTCACGTCAATACGTTTTAACGGGCAAAGGCGTCTCAAGGTTTC
>JBDKJN010000108.1:0-2619 GCA_039796595.1 Bacteroidota bacterium | reverse complement strand
TACACCCCACTCGACCACTTGGAAGTATCAATTCGTAACTGACTCTGAGTGATTCTTACTGAATAGACCACTCTTCCCGTAACATCCACCAATTCCAGCAGTTGATCCATTTGGTCGGCTGTGCAGGTCAATGTCAACTCATCCACCACTGGATTGGGATACCACGACCATGAAGCATCGACATTTTCTTCAACGTTGATATATGAGGCATTGATCTCGGCTGACTGTTCGCATGATCCATTCATTACCACTACCTGATACATGCCTGACGCTTCGATTTCGTATGTGCTGGATGTTGCTCCCATAATCAACTCATCATTCATATACCACTGATAGGTCCAGTTCGCATTTGCTTGGGTAGACAATACGTTCAAGGACTGTGTAATATTTGCCTCAGGCAATGGTGTTACCACGATGTTGATGCTATTGGTTTGTTGGCAAAGACCGTTGGTCGTTGTTAGTTGATAGGTACCGCTCGCGCTCACCTGAATATTGTCCTCTATAGATATGGTATTTCCATTGCTTGACCACAAATAACTATCGCTAGTTTCTACGGCTGACAGATCAACTGTTTCACCTTCACACACCGTTGTTGCTGATGCTTGTATGCTTTGTATTAGAACTTCCTCTAAGTTGAGCGTCAACGTTTCTTCATATAAACCACAAAGCGGATTGTCCACCATCAAAGTGATTTGTTTTTCACCGGAGGAATTTATTAGTAGCTCAGTTGATTCACTCATCAATTGCCCATTCACCATCCACATGTATGCGTCTGCCCACGGCACGGTCGCGTTGATATCAACTGTTTGATTTGAACACCATTGACTATCGTCAACTACTACATCAACAGAAAACTCTTCGCAGTTGTAAATGGTATGTAATGTAGTATTGGTAATTACAGCAGGATTGTTGTCGAAATAAATAGATGCTGTGTTATGAATTTGCGTGCCCGTTGGTAATGGATCCGCAAGGGACACTCGATAACTCACAAGTCCATTGCTGCCTGGTTCATCCGTTGCACTATCCGGAAGCATGATATTGTTAAAGTAGAATACCACTCGGCGTTCATCTTCGTCCAAGACGGTCATAACAGAATGTGAGTTGGCCACTAATTCGAAAGTAGATAAATCAACATTTGGATCAAGTTCATCTTCGATACGCACATTCAATGCTGGTGCATTTCCGGTGTTCTGAAAACGAACAACATATTCTATAGCTGTTCCGTCCTCAACAAAATGTGACTCCGTAAAGCCAAGTGGATAACCATTTTTGTCGTTTGGATCGTAGGAGCACGCATGTTCCATCACGAGCGTTTTATAACCAGTGGCTGCAAGCGTATTATCGAGGTAACCTTCAATCTCTCCCGAAAAAGTGACATTCTCACCCATCAACTCGAAATTAGGAGTATGTAGGCCGATGGCATAAAAAAACATTTCACCTGGCAAAAGATTTTCAAATGAAAAGTAAACAGTATTGCCATTTACAGATTCTATTGGGGTGATTTCCACATGTCCTAACATAAGGTCATCGTAAGTGAAGGCCAAAGAACCACTCACTGTATAATTACCTAAGTTGCGGAAACACAAGTTAAATTGGACAATATCATCGCACAGATACCAAGCAGGATAGATATCTAAACATATTTCTGCTACAGGAACTACAGCGCTAATTCCGAAGTCCAGTTCACTTGTGTGTAACCATTGACTGAGACCTGAATAACTCAAGGCAGTTGTATAATACGGAAATACATCACTTGCTACATGCGTTAATTCAAAATTCCCCTGCCCAACGTCAATGCTGTAATACCCCTGATCATCCGTGTACACCAACATGTTGTCCGGATTTATTACTACTTGCTGAAATGCTAAGCCATAATCTTCACCATCAAATATACCGTTTGCATTCGTATCATGAAAAACACGTCCATGGATAGGATACTGGCATGATCCATTTTCACATGTTGCAACTGCGCTGTAATTGGATGCTTGTACATCTGTACAACCAGGTATTTCTTCAGACCCACACACACAAAAAACAAGGCCTGCTTCAAGATAAGGTGCTGCAAGTGCAAGGCCTTCCATGGTATTACTTTCTTCCATCACAAGAGTGCCAGTGTTGTCAAATAATTGAAATTCCACTTGTGCATCTTCTATGTATCCAGCAATTGGTGCAATCGCCAGTGAATAACAATCATTCCCTACACATTGGAACGTGCTAGTCAAAACATTCGTACCATACTCCATAAGTGACATATGATACGGTTCTGGATACCCCGATTCACTTTGAAATGAAATCGAAAACATAGACTGTGTTATGTCGATTTCTTCACTACTAATTTCGAAAGTAAGATTGACCGCATCCAAATTACAAGAGCCATCATCACAACTTACGTTGGGATCAAAGTTACATGCCGCCGGATTTGTGCATCCATGCTCAACACAGCTACCATTATCACATGTTGCATTGCTATCATAATTGCAAGCCAACACGTCCGTACATCCACAATTAGAATAACAACACAAGTCGACATTATGAATGGCAGCAGTGGAATAATTACAAGCCATAGGATCCGTACATCCGAGAGGTATTTCATTCTTGATCCATTCAAAAAATGGATTA
>JBDKJN010000107.1:0-3424 GCA_039796595.1 Bacteroidota bacterium | reverse complement strand
TTCGTAAGCAATGAATTTTTTAAAAAAGATATTCGGTAATAAGTCCGATAACCAACCAAGCGCAGAACCTTCAGAATATCCGGAAAACTATGTCAAACATGAGGAGGGAGTTTATATAGTGAATAAAGATGCAGAGCCTGTTTATACCTATACTGACCTTACTGATTTGGAGTACAAACAAATTGCTGCGTCTGTGGAAGTTGTGCGCGAGGCATTTGCTCCACTCTTTAAGTTTGATCATCAACCCGCAAACCATCCAATCAATTTGGATGAGTATCTCTCGGCATGGGGCAGCACAGGCTTCGGGGATTTCTTAGGCATCGAAGCAGACCAGCACGCAGCTTTTCTGGCATATAACTTCGGACAGTTTTTAGTGGAAACCTACGGTATGAAATGGCAAACGAAGTCAGATGGGCATGGAACTCAAACAGTGGTGAGAATGCAAAGCCCAGTGGAGATTGAACTTTATCCGATTGATAGAACTTTACGAGGCATTCAAGATAGAGAGCTGGCTTTTTATCAAGGTATAAATGAAAAGCTTGGTAAGGCCATGGAGCAATTTGCGAAATAATCGGAGCACTTCTCCCTTGCGATTTTTGAATGGAAAATTGCTTTTTCATGATGTTTACAATAACTCGAGGAGATTGAGCAAGTTTACAGTTGAAACGATACGCGGCAGATTCCTTCCAAGGAGTGAAAACTTCAATGAAGCAGCAAGCAAAAGTTGCTACGAATCGGTTATATTGCAAAAAAGAACCTTGTTTTCATTAATGAAAGGTTTTTTTTTTCGTATTCAATGGCTATGGATAAATCGAATTTACATACTCAACTGCGCCAAAGTCATGAGGCTTTCATCCAGTATATCGGAAAATTAAGTCAAGACGATTTTATGCGGACAAAGAATGAAAAATGGACAGCGGGCCAACATTTGGAGCACATAGTCCTCGCAGTAAAGCCCGTCAGACAGGCTTTTACGTTGCATCGGTTTATCCTCAAGATGGTATGGGGCAAGACCAATAGAGAGAGCAAAACTTACGAGGCTCTTGTAAACAAGTATAAGCTCAAATTGGAAAATGGTGGTCGAGCCTCAGCTCGATTTGTTCCCAAACCAGTGCAATACGATCAGCGTGAGAGAATAATACGTTCGCTCACGAATGAACTCAAGAGTTTATTGGACAAGGTGGAGAAGTATACAGAAGAGGATCTCGACCTCTACATTTTACCACATCCTTTGTTGGGCAAATTAACGCTACGAGAGATGTTGTACTTTACGATTTATCATGTGCATCATCATCAAGAATTGGCAATGAAGAATTTTAGCTAGGTTGTATTGTTGACATAACATGTTATAGACCTTGAACTCAAATGAATTTTTTAGCCATATCATCCATTTAGCCACCGGTGAAAGGATGGTTTGATGGGATGGGAAGGCAAGAATTTAATGGAACGCGATGCGCCCAATCCCTTGCGATACATTCAGAGCATGGTACTCAGATCATTATTTGCTCAATGACTTTTTTCAATGACGGTGAGCTTTTCAATTTTACCATATAGGCCTTAGCTTCTGGCGAAACAATGAAGTTATTTTTTACTATAACATCTGCAAAATGCTCTAAGAGTTTTTTAATACCTGTAGGTGGACTTTCCTTCGCCTCCAAATGGGCAAGCATGGAGTCAATGATTTGTGCTAATGCAGAATTGTGTTTGCTAGAGCTATCTTTTATACTAACTATTCCGTCGCACAAGCGCTGAAACACACCGATCTCGGCATTTGCCACTTGAGCAGCTTTTTGGCCAAAATCGAAAACGTCGAGTTTTCCTTTAGCAATTAGCTGATACATTACTTCCTCTGCATTTAAGCGTAAGGATTTTTTGTCATGAATAAAACAAAGAGCTAATATTAGATGCGACGAAGATCCAACAGATTGGTCGGGAAGCAATAATATATTTAATAGATCAATGGCTTGCTCCTCATTGAGTCCGTAAATTCTTAGGAAATGGTCTAATATATTATTGGCGATGCGCTCGGAATCACGCGGTGCGATGCTGTGTTTGCCTTTGATTCGTCCTCTCCCTTGCGGAGAACCGTACCAGTTAACCATCGATTTATCCACTGGAGCGTAATCACCAGAATAGATCAACTCAAATGGTATGGGCTCATCATACATTTTATTTCGCGGAAAGGTAGAATGGTATCTATTTATTTCTCGATTGTTTAGAGGGCAATACACTTCAGTTTGGAAATTTCTAAAGAGCCATTCGGGTTTATACGGTTTAGTTACGTTTGGGATATCTTTTAGGGGAGTATCTTCAAACTCTACAAAATATCCATCTGGATTGAATGTCCTAGCTGCAACAGCCCATAAAGTAATAAGCTCGTCTTGATTGGTAGTCCCTATAAGTTTTGAAAAAAAATTGCCAATAACAGTATTTGATTTGAGTTCGATTGCATGGGTTATCCCTAAACAATAACTCATCAGTGATTTGTATTTTTTAGGTATAGAATCGAGAAGGACTGCAGCTTCATTTACGTTTTGTCTAATCAATCGGCCAATGGCTAAGGCCAAATCCAACTGATGAATTGGTTCTTTGCTTTCCTCGTGTGCGATCATTCTTTCTAAGAGAATCTTTGGCTCAATGTGATGCGGATAATGAGTAGGAATGCTCAATAAGGTCAGTTGAATCCCGCGCTGCAATCTGTATTCTACGAGATCATACAATGTTTTCGGTATTTGCTCGAATTTTTTGTATTGCTCGAGTCTATCTGGCATGTATGAGGTTGCGGACATTCCTGCTTTGATCCGTAAAAATCTATAAGTGTTATCAGTATAGGCGCAATTCGTCGGAAAAGAATAAAGCTTATTTTTTATTGGTTCTATTTCTGATTTGAATTGATCCTGAAAGAGAGTTGACTTCGTTAATAGTACATCCCACATAATTTCTGAATCAATGTATTCTTGATCGCTTGTGAATTTTACGATATGCTGCAAGAGTTCATTCCAATTTTTGGGTATTGCAATTGGATCGCCCAATGTAAATTGTGGAATGAAGTGATTTGTGTAAACTTCAACAGGAGAGGTTGAATCCTGGTTCATTGAGGAAGCAAAATAATCAAATAGTAGAATCTTTGCGTTACTCTGAATCGTTTCTGCATAAGACGCTAGCTTTTGTTTTAGCTCTTCATTGTTGGGGTCGCCATATTTAACAATGGCCTTTGCTGCTTTTTCTTGGATAGTTGCATCCGTTTGAAGGAAACAATCCGAGATGAATAGCACAATGGACGAACGCAGACTTTGATCTTTTTTAGCAGAGTGCTCTAGAATAGAAAGGCTGATTTTTGTTGAAGTTTTAAGGTCATTTCGCATGAATATTGGACCAGCCCACGTGATAAAGGAAGAAACATCAAAATCCTTGTGCTCATATA
>JBDKJN010000106.1:0-3604 GCA_039796595.1 Bacteroidota bacterium | reverse complement strand
TTCTTCGACCAGTCAGATAAGTCGGAATGCCATATTGTCGACCATTCACATCCTGAACCCATTGGTGGTTGATGATGTTGTTGACGCCTAGCAAGTTAAATACTTCAATCGAAATGGTACCAGAATCAAAAGTTCGGGTGAATCTGTTTTTATTCTTTTTACTTGGCAGGATGAGGTCGCGACTGAAACCAACGTCTGTACGGATATAACTGCGCGTGCGGTTCACATCAAGATATCGCGTATTGCCAGGAGGGCCGAATGGAACACCTGTTGCAAAGTACATGGTCAACAGTACTTTGTACCACGGTTTGCGAGGCATTTCATCTTGAAACAACATGCTGAAGCTGAATCGCTGGTCATTCGGACGTGGGATATAGCCCGGCACTTGGCGAATACTATCTTCTGGCACGTCATTGAATGTGAATCCAGGAATAATCGTATCGCCGTCGCTATTGAGGTAGAGGTAATAAAAATCGTCTACAAGATCTTCTTCGGTTTTTAGAATGGAGGCGCGCAGCCACGATTGAACACCCGGAATGAACTCACCGTTGACCATCACATCCGCACCGGCAGCGTAGCCTTGACTGTTATTGGTTCCAAAGTAGCGCAAACGTACATTCTCTACTTTGTAAGGAATGAGATAATCCAATTTCTTGAAATACAATTCGGATGTCAACTTGAATGGACGGTGCCATGCATGGAAGATGTAATCCATACCGGCAATAAAGTGCAAGCTGCGCTGGGCTCGTATATCGGGATTTACGCGACCATCAAGACCACGCATTTCACGATAGAAAGGTGGTTGCCAATAATATCCAGCTGCGAATCGGAGAACAACGTCCTTTTTCAGTGTGTCTAATTTTCCTCGTTTGTTTTCACGAGTTCCTACCCAGGTTGGAGTATAGGTTAGAATCATGCGCGGTCCGCCAACCAATTGTTCATTGAAGCTCCAATAGTTGGCACGCGCACCAATGTGCAGTGACAATTTATCTTCAGTACCGTCTACGTCTTTATTCAATGTCCATTCTTTGTCGTGCTGGATATAAGCAGTAGCACGCATATTGTTTAGGTCGTTGACAGCTTTAACGCGATCATGAAGATAAATCAATTGGTCGCCTTGTGCATCAGGATCCTCATAGCCCAGACTATCAGTAGGGTGGGGAGCAGCGTATCCCGCAGAATCGATCAAAGTCCATTCTTTCAGGCGGTCATAAATTTGTTCGTGTTGCACATCAAAACCCCAAGCCAGAACACGATCTTTATGGCTGTAGTCGACAAATCCTTTATGGCTAAAATTTAGAACAGTAGCGTTAAGAATATTTCTTCCGTGATCGATAAATCCACCAACACCGCGGTTTCGAAGCACTTCACCGAATTCATCGCTGCCGAGATCGCGCTCCAATTCGTCCAATCGATATGCGCCGGTGATATCGAAAAACTCCGTTTCATACGTGTTAAAGGCACTGACAGTGAAACGAAGTTGTGCGTCTGGATTCGGGTTGAATCGAGTACTTAAGGCTCCGAAATAGGTCTCGAATTCTGTGGTTTCTTGTCCATCAAAAAACACCGTAAGGCGCAACGCATCATTCACGTTTCCGACATCGGTCTGACGAGTACTTGGAATGAAGTTGTATCGATTGCGAGAGTAGTTACCTAAGAAACTGAATTCCCAGCGACCGTATTCCTCTGGGCGATAAGTGATATACGATTGCAAATCGTAGTACAATGGTCGATAGTCACCTTGGACATCGAGCGAATTGAAAATGTAGCTATTGTTTTTGTAGCGGAAACCTGTATTGTGTGTCCACTTGTGGCTTTTGGTTGTGCCCTCAAGCTGCAAAGCAGCGCCTAACAAGCCCATGGAAACGCGACCCGCGAAACTGTCAGGGCGATGATATCGAATATCCAGAACGCTACTCAGACGATCGCCATATTTGGCTTCAAAACCACCGGCAGAAAATTTGATATTGTCCACCATATCGGGGTTCGGGAAACTCAAGCCTTCTTGTTCGCCAGCGCGGACCAAAAACGGGCGATAAACCATAATGTCGTTTACATAGATCAGGTTTTCATCAAAGCTTCCGCCACGCACACTGTAGCTTCCGCTCAGTTCAGAGGCGAAGTTCACCGGGGCCTGGATCAAATAACTTTCAATGCCAGGGTTAATGGTAGGTAAACTTGTTTTGAGTTTTGTTTCAATTGGTCGAAGTCCTGTCTTACCAACTCCGCTAATCGTCACAGTACCGGTTTCAAGCGTGTTATCGATCATGATCCGCACCTCTTGAACTTCGCCGGGAGACAGACGAAAAGTGCGCTCTTCCTTTTTATTTCCAAAAAACGTAAAGACCAAGATAAGTTCCTCGCCTGCGGGAATATTGATACTGAAATTACCAAAAGTATCTGATGCCGTTCCGTTATTCGGATTGTTTTTCTGACTTATGAATGCACCAGTAACAGGTTTGGATTCTCCGTCAATGACGCTGCCCTTAATGGTAGCTGTTTGAGAAAACGAAAGAAGGCTGAAAAGGCAGAATGCAGAAAGAAGTCCAACGCGAATCATTGGCTTGGTGAAGTGCATAAAAAATCGACTACAATACGTTGGCATAGGCGTTCAAAAATACTTCGTTCGGCTCATTGGAAACCAAACTTTTTTCTTCCCATCCTTAATTGTCATATTCCAGATTTCCAAAAGGACTACATTTTAGGACGAAAATGCGAAGTTCACTGCAAAGGCACAGATCCTTACTAGCCAATCACGCGAAACAGGATACTTCGTTCGGTTTTTTAACCTGGAAAAGGTGCTATACAATCGACTCACGCACGACCACTAACGCAAATTGAGGTAAATATTGTAGGAATCTTCAACTATTGCGAGGAATCCCAATGGCGGCCAGCACCCAGGCTGCGATCCAACATACCCCTCCAATAGGAGTGATTGGCCCCATGAAATCCACAGAGAAGGGCATGAGCGTTTTACAAGCCAGGAAATAAAGAGAACCCGAAAAGCAGACCAAACCAACTACCAATAATCTGGCGCTCCAGAGCATTGCTTTGGACGAATCCGTAAAACGCGCTATTGCAATTAATCCCAAGCTGTGGATGAAATGGTAAAGAATGGCCGTTTGCCATGCTTGCAGGCTTTCAGCGGGCAACACTTTTTTAAGAGCATGCGCACCGAAGGCGCCCAGGATCACCCCCATCGCGAGCAACACAAAACCTATACGATACCATTGAGCAGATTTCATGCGACGAAATTAATACCCGATCGTCTGTTTTTGTCCAGGCATTATACGTTCGGAAAGGCTTTATGGGAGGAACGCTATGAAAAAACATTTAAATTTTTTGTAGAAATGTTGCCGACTAATTAAATGAAAATCAACTAATTGATGGTTTTGACTTAAATTATTTAGAATAAATCAAACAGAAATGAAACTTTCCGTTTTTTCCTCCCGTTAAAAACCCCGTAGAATGTTTCATTTTGGTTAATGAAGTAATCCGTTAAAAAAGCATTGAAGAATCCTCCAAACGTGGAGGATTTTTCTTTTTCGGTTAAACGGTTTAGCTCCCAATAGAACAATTGGTATTAAAGGGATGAAAAAACAAT
>JBDKJN010000105.1:0-4272 GCA_039796595.1 Bacteroidota bacterium | reverse complement strand
CCCGTGGTTGGCAGAAATGCTTCAGGTTGGTAGTAATCGTAGTAACTCACAAAATACTCCACCATATTATTCGGAAAAAAACTCTTGAACTCCGAATACAATTGCGCCGCCAAAGTTTTGTTGTGACTCAAAATCAATGCTGGGCGCTGAGTTTCCTGCAGCACATTTGCAATGCTGAACGTTTTACCACTTCCCGTTACCCCCAAAAGAGTTTGATATTTATCTCCACGCAATACACCTTCAACCATTGCTTTGATGGCATCGGGTTGATCACCGCTGGGTTGAAATGGGCTATTTAATTCAAACTTCATTACGATAAGTCGCTAAGAGGAAACATATGTTCTGCACGGATACCTTTTTCCGTTCTCACCAGCGTACAACATTCATTGACGCTATCATGCTCCAACATCAAAACATATTGATTGTCTACGGCTTCGTTCAAAAAACGCTCCTTTTCTCCAAGGGTAATAAGCGGCCTTGTATCGTATCCCATGACATAAGGAAGTGGCAGATGCCCGACACTTGGTAGGAGATCAGCCATGAAACAAATCGTTTTATCCTTGTATCGAATCATCGGAATCATCATACTATCGGTATGACCATCTACAAAATAAACGTCAAATCCCAGCGCATTACCTCTGTAATCATCGCCAATTCGGTCAACCATTTTTAATTGTCCTGAGGCCTGAAGCGGCTGGATGTTTTCAGACAAAAAACTCGCTTTTTCACGAGCATTTGGTACTGTAGCCCATTGCCAATGCCTGTCGTTGCTCCAGAAATGCGCATTTGGAAAATAAGGCTGAAATCCGCCATTGCCATCAGGTGCTATGGCTCCACCACAATGGTCAAAATGCAAATGCGTCAAAAACACATCCGTGATATCGCTGCGATCAAAGCCCAAATTTTTTAAACTGCCTTCCAATGTGGCTGCACCATGCAGATAATAATGGGAGAAAAACTTTTCACTCTGCTTAGTCCCAATTCCTGTATCGACCAAAATCAATCGGCTACCCTCTTCGATGAGCAGACAACGCATTGCCCACGTACACATGTTGTTTTCGTCTGCAGGGTTGGTCTTTTGCCATATACTTTTGGGAACCACGCCAAACATAGCCCCGCCGTCGAGTTTAAAGTAACCGGTCTCGATGGTATATAATTTCATAACTTGATATTTGTGCTAATGTAAGGGAAGATTCCGCTTTATGCGAATAGCAATCAAGAGCAGTTATAACAAGATACTCAACTAAAAAGTGATCGATTCTTTCACTAACAAAAAGTCTCAAAAATTCAATCCAATCCGCCTCTTCTTCATAATTCACGTTGAGAGTGAACACGCTACATCTAGATATTTGGATATACCTTGCGAACTGGAATGAAGCACCTCTCCTATCTAAATAAATATCTGTGGAAGTATCGCGGCCGATTGACCTTGGGGATCATTTTCATCTTTATCGGAAATCTATTTAATGTCTATGCTCCCATTGTTGTGGGGCAAGGCATAGACTTTTTGGTTGAAATCCTAAACACGCTGCATGCAGGACAATCTCCAAGGAAAGTAGATTTACCACCGGTATTGGAAATCGTATTTTCATGGTTTGGCTCGTCATCAAATCAATTCAATTCTGATAGCAATAAAATCGTTTCGGCCTCTTTGCAAATTGCATTGTATCTGGGTTTGATCTACCTTGTTTTATTCTTGATCAAGGGTGTTTTCCTCTTTTTTCAACGTCAAACGATCATCGTTATGAGTCGGCATATTGAATACGATTTGAAGAATGAAATTTATGCGAAGTACCAAGAACTGGACATGGGATTTTATAAAGCGAATCGAACGGGAGATATGATGAATCGTATTAGTGAAGATGTTAATCGGGTTCGCATGTACCTTGGACCAGCAGTCATGTACACCATCAATCTGGTGATTCTCGTGACCATGTGCATCATTGTCATGTGGCAAATCGACGCCGAACTCACCTTGTACACGTTATTGCCCTTGCCATTCATGATGCTGCTTATTTTTTATGTGAGTACAGTCATTAACCGACGAACAGAAAAAGTACAGCGTCAACAATCACGACTGAGCACAACAGTCCAGGAAACTATGGCGGGCATTCGAGTCATCAAAGCATTTGGAAAAGAGCAACATTACAGTGATTCATTCCAAAATGAAAGCGATACTTATAAGTCCATGCAATTGCATCTTGTCACTGGAGATGCGCTCTTCATTCCTGTAATCACTTTGCTTGTTGGGTTGAGTACGATATTGACCATCTATATCGGTGCCCAAAAAGTAATGGAGCACGAAATTACTGTTGGTGTCATAGTACAATTTGTGTTTTACGTGAATCAACTTACCTGGCCCTTTGCGAGTGTGGGTTGGGTAACAAGTCTTGTTCAAAAAGCGGAGGCAGCTCAAGAGCGAATCAACGCATTTTTGGCCGTTGCGCCTCGAATTCAAACTCCTACCCAGGCGGTAAGAACCAATCCTGGCGATATCGTAATGTCGCGAGTACGTTTTTCGTATCCAGAAAGCGGTATTGAAGCTTTAAAAAATGTAAGCATCACCATTCGCAAGGGGCAAAAAGTCGCTGTGGTCGGATCAACAGGAAGCGGAAAGTCTACCCTAGCCCAATTGATACTTCGTATGTATGATCCAAGTGATGGTTCGATAACCAATGATCAGATTGACTTACACCAAATGGATCCGAAGCACTGGCGCAATCAAATCGGAATTGTGCCACAAGATGTGTTTTTGTTTTCGGATACGATCGCCAATAACATATCCTTTGGTATTGACAATGTTACCAAAGAAGCACTTGAAAAGGCCGCAACCATGGCTTGTATCCATGAGGAAATAACGAGATTCGAAAAAGGATATGAGACTTTACTCGGAGAACGAGGCATCAATCTAAGTGGCGGTCAAAAACAACGGATTTCTATAGCACGCGCACTGATTAAATCACCTCAATTATTGATCCTAGACGACTGCCTGAGTGCTGTTGATACGGCAACAGAGGATTGGATTCTGCAACAAATGCGCACCCATTTTGCTTCCACTACCGTTTTGACCTTTGCGCATCGGATAAGTACAATACGTGATGCAGATTACATCTATGTATTACATCAAGGAGAAATTGTGGAAGAAGGTCAACACCATACCTTATTGGAACGACAAGGCCGATATGCTTCAATGTTTAAACAACAACTCGAATCAACTCAATCTTGACATTCCTCACTGAAATCAGCAAGTAAAATAATGAGGTCTTGAACATCTACAATTTCATCTTCATTGAAATCAGCTATACACATTCCAGTGCATCCATATTCTTCTCCAAATAACAAGACATCCGCTACGGTGATCCATCCGTCATTGGTAATATCCGCACAGAAATAGATTTCATCAGGATCCAATACTGAATTACAATTGTTATCGATATCATCAAATGTACCGGGGGCATTTGGATAAACCGTAGGGTTGCTATCATCACAGTCGCCGTTGACTTCTGTGTAACCCGACTGAGGACATTGCAACACTGCTTCACCGCTTCCAAAACCATCATTGTCATTATCCAGATAATACCAATTTTCCGCAAATGCGGACCATTGCAATGTTGTCACTGAGTGGTGCATGAATCCATCAACATGAATGTTGATATCGTATTGTGCGCTGACCTGCGGCCAATTGGTAACCTCACAGATAACATGTCTATCATCTAACCATTCCCAATTCAAGATTGTCCCTTGCGGCAAACCCGAAATTTCAATATCATAAGGTCCAGTAAAACCCTCAATCATTTCCAAAGAGAGGTAGCCCGATCCGGTCACACAAAAATCATTAGCATCGACATTAACAAAATTTGGTCGCACCAAAAAGAAGCCATCATGGAGATCCGAAACGGCTATTACGCCACTAGAAAAATACGGATAACTCATCCATTCGCCATCAAACGCAGTATCGTCAGAAAAAGGATAATGGTCAAAATATGCAATCATATTCATGGTCGTATCCGCAATGTTTGTCAGATCCATAATCTGCAATCCTGCTGTATAGTTACTTTGAAACGCAAGATTGCCAGTAATAATAAGATTATGATCTATAGCCTCAGTTGTCCCCATATGATCGCCCATATACACTGGAGCGTCCAGGTCATGGACATCAATAATGATGGTTCTTGTATACTGCGTTAAACCATTCATTTCGTCAGTCTCATCGTTCATGATCACATACCCCCCATCTTGAGTCAGCCAACCTTGATGGCAATAACTTCCTCC
>JBDKJN010000104.1:0-10607 GCA_039796595.1 Bacteroidota bacterium | reverse complement strand
GAGTTGCATCACCAAGGCTTAAGATTTCGCGCTTTGAATTTTGTGTTAGATAACCTTCGCCGCAACGGGTGTATTTGATGTGTCTTTGACCATTTATATAATAATCAATGTGGGTGCCGATGGCATCACGATTGCTGAAGGTCCCTTCCAAATCAAGTTTAATCCAATGGTTCGTGTTCGGGATGCCCTGATACAGCAGATAACTTGTATCGCCAACAAGTGTAACGCTGATGTCCCAGAAACCATCGTTGTTGAAGTCGCCTCGACCAGCAGCGTAGGTGAAGAGCTGGCTTGAATTGATCTCTGTCACACCTGCGTTGCTAAATGTTCCATCGCCATTATTGCGGAAGAAAAAATCGTTGTTCAATACGTTGGTCGCTGTGGCAACATATAGATCATCCCAGGTGTCGTGATCGTAATCCAACCAAGTACCTCCCCAACAAAAGGAATTCACTTCTAAATTGGCTGCTTCGCTGACGTTTGTGAAGGTTAAATCTCCATTGTTTCGATACAATATATTGGGATCCATGGAATCGGTGATGTACATGTCAAAATCGTAGTCATGATCATAGTCCGAAAAACTGATATTCATGCTTTGAACATTGGTAACGACGCCTGCGCTGGCGGTCATATCGCTGAACGTGCCATCTTGGTTGTTGATGTAGAGTTTGTTGTCTTGATCGTTATCGTTGATGACGTAAAGATCGGGCCACATGTCGCCGTTCAAATCTTGCCAGGCACATTGGAAAGTGAGAGAGGCAAGATTCGTTACTCCGGCCTCTAGTGCCAGGTCAGTGAAAGTGCCGTCCTGATTGTTGTGGCATAAAAAGTTGCGACTATTTCCCAATGTGCTAAACGTGCAGATATATACATCGAGCCAACCATCGCGATCGTAATCGCTCCAAGCACAACCGTAAATGTGCGTGAGGTTGTTTTGAGTGATGCCTAAGCTCATTGTAACATCGGTGAATTGCATATTGCCTTCATTGCGGAAAAGACGTGTTGTGCCGTTGCGTTTGGTCCATAACAGATCGGCATCGCCGTCGTTATCGTAATCTACCCAAGTAGCCATTTTTGAGTCGTGCGTGAAGGGGAAAATTTCCATGCGCTGAAACCCAGTGCCTCCCACGTTGCGGTACATGACCAAAGAATCATTGGAGCTGCAATAGGTGAGGTCATCCCAACCGTCACCATCGAAGTCTGCGAAACTCATTCCAAGGCCAAGAATACTGTTTCCGTTGTTGCGCATGTCTATGCCCATGGCGGAAGAAACTTCTGTGAAGCCCTGGCCATAAATGTTCTGGAGTGCACAGAGGCAAAGAGTTGTCAGGAAAAGAATGCGCTTTTTCATGGCGGATATACAATTTTTGGATTCAACCACCCTCATTCCTTGGGGGTGATGTTCAAAATTATTCATCGCGGATTCCTTTTTACCTTTGCCGCCCCGAAGTAATGAACCTCTCGGGTTGAATAAGGTTTAAATGCTAAAATGCACAGTTCAACAATGAATACATCTACATCACAATCCCTTTTTGAAAAAGCAAAAACATTGTTCCCTGGTGGCGTCAACTCACCGGTAAGGGCTTTCAAAAGTGTTGGTGGACACCCCTTGTTTTTTGCCAAAGGAGAAGGTGCTTATGTGTGGGATGAGGATGATAATAAGTATTTGGATTTTTGTTGTTCCTGGGGCCCGCTGATTTTAGGTCATGCTCATCCCCATGTGGTGAAAGCGATCACCGAGACAGCTGCAAAGGGCTCGAGTTTTGGTGCACCAACACGTTTAGAAAATCAGTTGGCTGAACTCATTTTGGCCAATCATCATTACATCGATAAGATTCGTTTTGTAAGCAGTGGCACTGAGGCAGCTATGAGCGCCATTCGTTTGGCGCGTGGGTTTACGGGCCGCGACAAGATTATCAAATTCGAAGGATGTTATCATGGACACGTCGATAGCCTCTTGGTGAAAGCGGGTAGTGGTTTGGCAACGTTGGGCACTTCGTCATCTGCTGGAGTGCCACAAGGCTACGCCAATGAGACGATAGTTGTGCCGCTCAACGATACAGAAGCTTTGGAAGCAGCAGTTGAGAAATACAAAAATCAAATTGCGGTTATTGCCATTGAACCTGTACCTGCAAACAATGGGCTATTGCTTCAGGATGGCGAATTCCTGCGCTATTTGCGACAATTGTGCACACGCGAGGGCATTTTGTTGTTGTTTGATGAGGTGATAAGTGGATTTCGAATTGGTTTCGAAGGAGCCGCTGGGTATTATGGGATCCAACCTGACGTGATTTGCTTTGGTAAAATTATCGGAGGTGGTATGCCAGTGGGTGCGTATGCATCTTCATCGGAAGTTATGAGTCATGTTGCTCCAGAAGGTCCGGTTTATCAGGCAGGAACATTGAGTGGTAATCCGGTGGCTATGGCCGCTGGCCTGGCCCAACTAACGGAATGTTTGCGCCCGGGATTTTATGAGGAATTGCGCGAAAAAACCGACTACCTCGTGCGCAATGTTTTGGCATATGCCAATCAAAAAGGGTATGCTTTTCAAATGTTTAGTATCGGTAGTATTTTTTGGGTGTCTTTTGATGATGTAAAGCCGATACGCAGGATGGATGAAATTGACGAACGTGGTGTTAGACGTTTCGCGCCATTTCATCGTGCATTGCTTGAGCGTGGCGTGTATTTGGGTCCAAGTGGTTATGAAGTTGGGTTTCTTTCACAAGCTCATACCAATGCGGATATAGATCTTGCGATTGCCGCTATGAAAGAAGCATTGGACGTCGCTTATGCGCAGTAATCTGGATTTGTAGATTATTCACTACACAAATATCTGCAGGTAAAGCAGCGCTCCGACAGGAATAAGTGTTGCGCATCCATCGATCAATAAAGTAACGTTGGCGTTATTCATGATGCGCTGTCGGAGAATCATAATATATCCTAACGTAAGCAAAAGGATGGGCCATTTTTGCATCCAGGTGAGAGGTTGGAGTCGATGATAAAAGAAAAACAGTATCGCCAAACCTCCGACGATTACAGTACCGGTCAACCCAAGCCAATGTGCGATGGTTTGTATCTTATCCTGGTCATGTTTTAAATCGCGTGCATCACTGAACATTGAAAGTCCAAGAATCAGCAGGATGTCGGGCAATACCCATCTGGTGACATCGACGGTTGGATCAATGGCTATGGCGGTGGTACAACACACCCAAGCTAGCGCAATGGCTATGTTCTTTATCATTGGGATTGATCTGAGGCTATACTTTTTAGGCCATCTATAAAGCGCCAGTATCATTCCTGCAATCAAAGTATAAGCTGGAAATCCATGTAAGTAAAATAAAACGAAGAGGATGGTTAGCGCGAATTGCCGTTCATATTTGAACAACAAGAGCTCTTCCGATTGAAAGGACCGATATCCCAACCACACCAATAGAAAGGCTTCGATCAAATATACAGGACTGAGGTGTTGCAACCAGATATATTGAAGCGCAATACTACTTCCCCCTAACGAAAGGATCAATGGGCTTGACCAAATAACTCGCTTAATAAACGGAAGCACCATTGTTGATGAGAAAAGAAAGGATGAGGCCTAATGCGGCGCCTGATGCTCCGCCTAGTGCAGCACGTCGAACTTTTTTACTGCGAGCGGGTTTTTCATAACCAGCGGCGTACAAATCATTGTACATGTATTTGGGATCACGCATGGAGGAGTGATCAATTTGTATTTTTCCAATGAATTGCCCTCCCATGTAAACAAGCGTAGGCAAAAAAACAGTGCCCCAACCATCGCCTCCCAAGTAGGCCAACGTACCTGAGAAAACCACTCCAATGAGTAGCACGTACTTGGCCTTATAACCATTTTTTGCGTCCCCTGCTCCAACAAGATATACTTCCATTTCTTGTTCAGAGAGATAATGTTCTTGCACCCAGTCCTCAGCGTAATAGATCACTTTTTGTCCATTGGCTTTGCTATGACTAAAGATATCGAGCTTATGAATACTGACTTCACGGGTTTTGCCATTCTTCTTGGCAACTTTACCTACGACAACAGTGCCACTGTCATTGCTCACTTCAATCAACACTTCCTGACCGCTTAATAAGAGGAGTGTATCGAGTGTTTGGGCCTTTGTGGTAGTTGCAACCGAAAAAAGGAGAGCAATCAGAGCAATGCGATAAATCATGTTTCAAACATACAGACAAAGGTTGGAAACTAAAACACCCACCAGGATATTATATCCTTTTGGTGGGTGTTAAATCTATGTTACAGGAATCTTATTTACTCGATTGATGCAAACTTAAAAATGGTGTTGTTTATGGCAATTTGAGGAATTCATCCATGCTTAGGATATTTGGAAGAGCGATTCCTTGCTTCTGCCAATCTGCGATTACCTTTTTTAAGTCACCGCTTTGTAATGCAGCGAAGGCAGCGAGTTGAGCTTTGAATTGTTCGCGCAGCACTTGTATTGTTTCCATTTGAGATGGTGACGGTGCTCCGTAATAACCACCGATATTGCTATAAATATCGCTGAGTTTTTCACGCAGTTGTGGTTCGGCGGCACCGACATAATTGTCACCAGTTGTCACAACACATTGTTCGCGGATTTTGTCCAGCTCCTTGGCGGATGCGATGAAATGTTTGCCCAATTTTGTATTGGTTCTATTGTATTTTTCAACGGCGTCATCCCATGTGTCTATTTGGTAAACGAGGTAGGCCAGTTCTTGTGTGAAGTTGAAGAGCTCGGTAGTTACACGTTGCTGTTCGGTGCGTTCCGCAGCGGTGAATGGAGAGTTGCGGTCGTATATAACTTCAAATTCTTTTTCAAAGACTTCACTGCCTTTGGTGATGCGCACTGTGTATTTGCCTGCAGGAACACGTGGAGCGAAAAGAGCTCCACCGCTCAAAGTTTTTCCTGTCGCGCTTTTTGGAGCCATACCATTGAAGCTCCAGGCAACAGTGTTGATTCCTTTTTGTTTGCCAGGCTCCAATTTGGAAACCAGCTTGCCTTTGGCATCAAGAATCTCCATAGACATTTTGCCAAACGTATGTCGCTTCGATAAATTATAACGGATCAATGCACTCGTGGATGGATTGCTACCCACAAATTCTTGAGTGCCATTTGTACCTCCAAATGAGCTTTTTTCTTCCATCACCACAGGCTTGATGTCAAAGATGTGAAGTGTTTTGGAAATGGTTTCGGCGTTGAGTTCACGCAAAATGGAAGTGTTATCCAAGATGATAATCCCGCGTCCATGAGTGGCCAGAATCAAATCATTTTTCTGTGGATGCATCTCAATGTAATGAACCGCAACAGGCGGAACTTTTTTATCGAAACGCGACCAACTTACTCCGCCATCCAAGGTCATGTACAAGCCCATTTCGGTGCCGATGTACAATACATTTGGATTCACATAGTCCTCTTGTATGCATCGCACGAATGTGGGGATTTGAGCCGTTACAATGGATGTCCATGTTTTGCCGAAATCGGTTGTCTTGTACACGTATGGCTTAAAATCGCCTGTAGTATGACCTTCGAATACTGCGTAAGCCGAGCCTTGGGCAAAAGTGCTGGCTTCGATATGGTAACACCAGGTATTGGCTGGAAGGCCAACAATGTTTTTGGTAACATTGGTCCATGTCGTGCCGCCATCTTGTGTCAATTGAACTTGACCGTCGTCAGAGCCAATCCAAATGATTTTGTCAGAGAACGAAGATTCGGCGATGGTGAAAATGGTGCAGTGGTTTTCTGCTCCAGAATTGTCTTTGGACAAGCCGCCGGAGTTTTCTTGATTCAATTTTTTGGGGTCGTTGGTCGTGAGATCTGGGGAAATGCGCGTCCAGGAATCTCCCATGTCATTTGAAATATGCAAGTATTGACTTCCGATATAGATGCGGTTAGGATTGTGTTTGCTGGTCGTGATGGGTGTGTTCCAGTTAAAACGCAACTTTGCATCGTTTTTTCCTTGATACGGCTTGATCACCTTTAACTGTTCGGTGGTGGAATTGTATCTCCATACGGCTTCAGCACCTTGCATTTCGCTGTAAACAATTTCTGGTTTGGTGGGATGTGGATATACGCGGAAACCATCGCCAGCACCCACAAGTTCCCAGTCTCTTGCCTCTATACCTCCAGGGCTCGACGATGGTCCAAACCAGGAATTATTATCTTGTAATCCACCATACACATAATAGGGATCCCGATTATCGATACTCACGTGGTAGAATTGACTGATCGGTAAGTTTTCGGCATGTTGCATTGTAATACCGCTGTTGGCGCTGCGATAGAAACCACCGTCTGTCGCAGCATATAGATTCTGCGAGTTGTTCGGATCAAAAGTTATATCGTGAATATCGGCATGCATTGAACCGAGTCCACGGAAGGTTTTGCCACCATCGCGACTGAATGAGCCAAACAATCCCGCTTTAACGATGATTTCGGGATCTTTGGGATCGACCGTAATTCGCGAAAAATAAAAGGGCCGAACAACTAAAGCAAAATCACCATTTAGAAATTTCCAATTCGCACCACCGTCATCCGATCGATAAAGTCCTTTTTCATTGTCTTTTTCTGCTTCGATCACCGCATACATCGTTGATGGTTTGGATGGAGCAAGAGCAACGGCAATACGCCCAAGTTTGCCTGCTGGGAAGCCCGTGTGGATTTTATTCCAGGATTGACCACCATCTGTGCTTTTGTATAATGCGCTGTTCATCCCGCCGGAATTGAAAGAATATGCGGTGCGCCTAAACTCCCAAAAAGCTGCATACAATGTATTCGGATTTTTTGGGTCCATGATTAACTCTGAGCAGCCTGTTGTGGCGTTGACGTAAAAAATCTTGTTCCACGTCTTACCGCCATCTGTGGTTTTATATACACCACGTTCTTCGCTGTCGCTCCACAATGCACCTAATACACCAACGTAAACTGTATTGGGGTTTTTGGGGTCGATAGTGATCGAGCTAATGCGTTCTGATTTGCCAAGTCCCATGTTGGTCCAGCTTTTACCTCCATCAGATGAGTGGTAGATACCGTCTCCAATCGATACACTGTTGCGGGTCCAAACTTCTCCTGTTCCAACCCAAATGGAATTGTCCGGATTGCTGGGGTCAACAGCAACGGCGCCGATGGACTGACAATGATCGTCGAAGATGGAAGTAAAAGTGACTCCTCCATCGAAGGATTTCCAGACACCACCACCTGCTGTACCGATATATATGATCTGCGAATTGCTTGGGTGATGTTCGATGTCAGACACGCGTCCACTCATGATTGCAGGACCGATTTGACGCGCTTCGTAATCACCGAGGTAATCAGAAGCATTGATGCCGCTGGTTTGTGCCCACGAGGCATGAGCGCTGATAATAGCGCACAACAATAGGCCTAAATTTTTCATAGTTGTAAAATGAGGTGAAAAGGATTATTGCACAGGGAATACGAACGCTTTATCGTCGATCGTTGGATTAATAATGATTTCAGTGAAGGTCAAGGTTTGACTGCCCATTCCTTGAACACCTAAACTGGTTGAAAATGCAACATAGACACCGTTGACTTCTTGGTAATCACTGAATTTTTCTTCACTCATTTTGCCTTTCATTTCACCGCTTTGGATTTCGCTGAGTACCTGAATCAGCGCCTTGGTGTCTTTATCGATGAAGTAATATTCAATGTTGGGCATTTCAACACCTTCAACCAATTCTGGCTTTTTAGTCATTTTAATTTTGTGACACATCACACCGTCGGCTTCTTCTTCTCCAACTAGCTCAACGGTATATCCTAGCGTTTTGTACGTGAACAATGCACCGGGGAATTCACCTATCGAGCGAATGTAATTGGTGGTTTGTTCGGAATCCATTTTCTCGGCTTTTTGCGTCATGAAATTAGTATTCCATAAGGTAGTGCCATCAAAAGCCATTTGCACGATTTCCATCCCTTGAAGGGTGAATTTGGTATATGTACGACCATCACGCATGTACACTATATCAATGGGCAATTTCATACCCCCCTGTTCAAGCGTTGCTTTGTATTGAATGGAATTGACCTTATCCCAGGCTTTGCCACCAACGGCCTCGATGGCTTCTTGAATAATTTGTTCTGCAGTCTGAGCCGATGATAGCGCTGTGAATGCAAGAAAAGTGAATACTGCGATCAATGTTTTCATAAGAATGGAAATTTATTTGAATGTAAATGTGATGCGAAAACAATTCCTAGCGCATAGCAAAATGATTAATGCCCAAAAAGTAAGGATTAGTGGCAATAAAGGAATATAAACCGTCCGTCTAGGTCTGTTTCTTGAAGGTGAACCTATATTTAATCACTTTGCCCGAATCGGCACTTTGTTCGTTGATTTGGATCTTGGCAAGTTTCTTCAGAACATATTCTGACAATTGAGGGCTTGTTGATACCAAATCCACAATTTGAATTTTACCCTGACCATCGATTTTAAAACTCACCTCAACAACGCCATCCATGTTGGGCTGATCATCCACTTGTTTTTTGGCCGGCTTCTGCTCCACCGGCCGGCCAAGGCTATTTATAGCCCACGAAGGATTTGTCAGTTGTAGAAAACTGAATAGTATACCTAGTGTGATGATGCGAAATATGGCCATAGTGTTCACTTGTCCAATTCGTGGTGACGCTAAAATCCCCACAAAAGTTACTCCAAGATTGTTAAAGAATTAAAAACTCTTTCCATCGAGGGTGCATTTTTGGTTTGAGCGGTCAGACGTGTTAACTGTAGTTGGGAAGGCCACCAGAAAAAGAAATGAAAATGTTTCTGAATTTTTGCTTTGAAAATCAGCGAGTTGTGTTTTTTTTTCGAAAGGGCTGTAACTACTACAACCTCAGGGGCGTCACACGATCAAATGAACTTATTCATCATCAAAACAAGATAGAATTATGAAAAAGATGATCACCGCTGTATTGGCTATCGTATGTAGCGCATCAGCATTTGCACAATCAGACTCCCTAAAGGTTGCAGCTGATACCACTAAAATGAAAATCGGCGATACGCGTATTATTTTGATCGATGATGATCCGACGAATGACTCTACATCTGTTGAATATACCTATGACGGACCAAGTGATCGCTATGAATTAACGCACTTTGCTGGTGTGGACTTGGGAATGAACTTTTTACTCAATAGCTCGGGCAACACGGATTTCGATAGTACCATGAATTGGTTGGATTTGGATTACGCTCGCTCGTTGACATGGAGAATTAATTTTTGGGAGGAAAAAGTTAGATTATACAAAGACTACGTTGGCCTCATGGTTGGAGCAGGAATCACATACAATAGTTATGGTTTACGTCGCAATGTAAGTGTGATCACCACGGATTCTACAGGCACAACGGGTATTCCGGTTGATCCATCCGTGCGTGATTTTACCAAAAATAAACTGCGCGCTACTTATTTGAACGTTCCGGTAATGATCGAAATTAATACCAGCGATCGTGTAAGCAAAAGCTTTCACATTAGTGCGGGCGTCATGACAGGATTGAAGATTGGTTCTTTGACTCGTCAAAAATGGGAAGATGACGGAAATAAACACAATGAAGCTGTAAAGGCGGATTACAACTTCTCCCAGTTTACTTTGGACGCAAGCGTGCGTATTGGTTACGGAAAATTCACAGTCTTCGCCAATTATGGACTGACTCCGTTGTTCAAGAAGGATGATGGCCCAGAGGTATATCCTGTTTCAGTTGGGCTTCAGGTAGCACCATTTTAATACGAAGAAAACGATATGAAAAACGCCCTCATGAAGGGCGTTTTTTTTTAGGCATCTTGATGCGCAATGTCATAACGCGACATGGGAAGCCATTGAATGGCGCGGTCGGCGAAGGATTCCAAAGAACATAATCGAAGATATAAACGAGCAACCGTGACCACATCCTTCTTGCAGTAACGTTCAATACGATCAATGTCATTGTCCAAATAAAACACATCACGCACTTGACTGCCGTCAATGTCGTCTTTTGGAGTTGGAATATCGAAGAGTTTAGCTAGTAAGCGGACTGATGAATAGTGCTTATAGTCGCCAAATTTCCACATCTCCATGGTATCAATGTGCGGATTTTCCCAGGGCTTTTTCCCTGCAAGATCCAAATTACTTGGCAATTCGAAGCCGTTCACGAGCATGCGTCTGCAGAGATATGGAAAGTCGAATTCTTTGCCATTGTGAGCGCAAAGCCTGCGCCAACCTGTTTCTAAAAACTGAATAAACGATTCCAATAAATGGTACTCGTCATTGCCGAAGAATGATGTTACCTTGAAGACTTGGCTATTGTCTTCGTGCTCGAAATATCCCGCACTGATACAGATGATTTTTCCAAACTCAGCGTAGATCCCGGCTTCTTCATACGAAGCTTCAATGGTTTGTTGTTTGCGCTCGCGATTGTATTTGGATTTTTCCAACCAGAGTTGTTGCCACTCGTTGTCCAATTCGTTGAGCGTTTCTGTTTGTGACACGGTTTCGATATCCAGAAATAGGATGTCCTCCAGCACAGGAGGTTTAGAAGGTGAAGTCATGAGAGAATTAGTTTGCACAAAGATGATTTTACCCTTGGTAACTCACCCACGATTTTCGGTTTGTTTTATACACAAAAAATAC
>JBDKJN010000103.1:0-9720 GCA_039796595.1 Bacteroidota bacterium | reverse complement strand
TGGAGCTTTGCATTCAACCATAATACGGGGTTTCATGGTTTTGTCATAAACCAATATGTCGAAACGCTTTTTTAAACCATTCACTTGAATCTGTTTCTCAACGGCCATCCAATTGATGGGATATTGTAAGTGATAGTGGAGAAAATGCAACATGGCCTGACGGACCATTTCTTCGGGTGTCAAAACTATCCACTTTCGACGAACTATATCCCAAACCATTTGTCGGGATCCTTGAGTTGACAATTGTAAATCGGGAATAGGAATTGGCATCGATTGCAAAAATGCATCAATATTTCGGAATGTGAAGAAGTCCTTATGCATGAAATGGTAATATGCTCTATTTTCGCTGCGATGCTCGTTTAAAGGGGCTTTGTATGCTATGGAAACAAAAGATGAAATTGTAAAAAACTGGTTGCCGAGGTACACGGGAACGGACTTGGATAAGTTCGAGAAGTTTATTCTATTAACCAATTTTGACGGATACGTCAACAAATTTGCCGAATGGCATAATGTTGAAGTAGTGGGCAAGGATAAGGCCATGTGCACTGCAACAGCCGATGGCATTACCATTATTAACTTTCAAATGGGAAGCGCGAATGCTGCCACAATTATGGATCTACTCACCGCAATTCAACCTCAAGCAGTTTTGTTTTTAGGCAAGTGTGGTGGACTAAAGCAAAAAAATCAACTTGGGGATTTTATTTTACCTATTGCTGCGATACGGGGCGAAGGAGCTAGCAATGACTATTTCCCGCCTGAAGTTCCTGCGATGCCTGCGTTCTCCCTACAACGCGCTATTTCAAGTACGATTCGTGATCATGGATTTGATTATTGGACCGGTACGGTGTACACCACCAATCGCCGTGTATGGGAACACGATCAAAACTTCAAAGACTACTTGCGTAAAATTCGCGCAATGGCCATAGATATGGAGACAGCGACATTGTTCACTGTAGGATTTGCAAATAAAATTCCAACTGGTGCTTTGTTGCTCGTCAGTGATCAGCCAATGGTGCCACAGGGTGTTAAAACAAGTGAGAGTGATCAAAAAATCACTTCGAATTTTGTCGATCAACACATAAAAATTGGAATTGATGCTTTGAAAGAAATCCGTGATGGTGGACAATCTGTGCGTCATTTGAGATGGGCTTAAGACATGGAGTACGGGGAGATTCTCAAACATTTTAAGGAAAAAAAATACAAACCCATTTACATGTTAATGGGTGCGGAAAGTTATTTCCGCGATCAGGTATTGGACGTCATTGAAAACACAATACTCAATGAAACCGAACGGGCGTTCGGTCAAACGGTAGTTTATGGTCGCGATGTCACCATGGACCAGGTGTTGTCGATTGCCAAAGGATTCCCGATGATGGGAGATAAACAAGTGGTCATCGTTAAAGAGGCCCAGGACATGAAGGAATTCAAGTCTAGAGCGACTGACGCTGATGCTGGAGATAAAAAAGGTAAAAAGAAACCCGAGCCCAATTTATTGGAACTCTATTTGGAAAGTCCTACACCAAGCACTGTTTTAGTGTTTTCGTTCAGTAGCGACGGTCCCGATAAGAGAACCAAAATGATGAAAAACACGGAGGCCAAGGGTGTTATTTTTAAGAGTGTTCCTGTCAAAGATTATCAGTTGCCAGATTGGATCACAACATATGCCAAATCAAGAGGTTTTGGAGTGGATACTTCTGCCGCAACTATGCTTGCTGAGAATTTGGGCAGTGACCTTTCAAAGGTTGTGAATGCGATCAATAAATTGGCAATTATTCTTCCCGAGAATGGTAAAATCACGGCGCAGCTGGTCGAAGAAAATATTGGTATTTCAAAGGACTATAATGTTTGGGAATTGACAAAGGCATTGTCCAGAAAGGAAATTCTTACGGCCAATAGAATCATCCATTATTTTGAGTCCAATCCGAAAAATTACCCGCTTCAATTGATTATACCTGCGTTGTATGGTCATTTTGCAAAGCTTGCGGTATATATCAGTTTGCCCAATAAGTCGAATGCTGCTCAGGATATGGGACTTAATCCATACGCTTTAAATGAATATCGGGATGCGGCAAAGAATTTCAGCGCCCAAAAAGTAGAACGCATCATTTCAAGCATACTTGAAGCGGATCGCCGTTCGAAAGGTGTTGGCGCTCATATCGAAGGTGGTGATATTATGAAGGAGTTGATTTTTAAAATTTTACACTAGTCCTTTCCTTCAGGATCGAGAATATCGCCTACCCGCAAATGAGCTTCCGGTTGCATCGAGGCAATCAATGTATTCATTCCAAAAAGTATTTTATTCTCTTTCTGTCGATATCCTGCGAGTGTTCGCAAAGGTTCCTTGCCCGATAGTGCTGTACGTTGATCGATGGTTGTCACTACGCAACGGGCACACGGTTTTACGAGTAGCAACTGGAAGTGCTGGTGGGCTAGCGACGTCCACTGATCTTCGATGTGTGCTTCTAAAGTTTGAACAACAATGTTTGGCCGGAATCTATCCCAATCTATTGGAACGGGCAATTTTGAGTTCAACAAATCCAGTGAAGCTGAGCCTGCTAATAATATTGGATAACCGTCACTGAAAAAAGTAAAGTGGGGTTGGGTGGCAAATCGAGGATCAACGCGTCGATGTCCTTGTGTTGAAAAATAGACTAACCGAACATCTCGGCCGATCGCATTACTGAAGAAACTGTCACTCTCCGACCATCCTGTTATTCCTTCAACCTGGTCGTCCCAAATACGCACCGAAATTGGCATGCCAACTTCTGGTTTGAATGGAAGTTTGAGTGTGTTTACACTTTCATCGAATCGAATGTGCCATCCATCAGTGTGCTGTGAAATACGACATAAGGCCATTTTCGGCTCTTCTCGCTGGCTAATAAATCGATCTTGCTCATCGATCAACATCCACTCGCGGTCATGACGAAGCCCAGTCCGTTCCAAAGGCCATTGCTGGACAGCTACGCCGCCACATCCTTTGATGGGATAAATGAAAAGGTGAGAAATGGAAACCACGAATATTGAAAATTAGCTCCTCAAATGTACCGTTATACTTCGGCTAAAGTGCTATTTTTGCACCGCTTTATGGGAAATTTACAAAATGATTTGATTTTGCGCGCTGCAAGGGGCGAAAAGGTAGAACGCACTCCGGTTTGGGTAATGCGTCAGGCGGGCCGTGTGCTTGCTCCTTATCGTGAGGTGCGACAAAAAGCTGGAAGTTTTATCCATTTGGTCAAGAATCCTGAATTGGCCGCAGAAGTTACCATCCAGCCAGTTGATATTCTTGGAGTTGATGCTGCGATTTTGTTTTCTGATATTTTGGTTATTCCTGAAGCTCTTGGTCTTCCATATACTATGGACGAAGGTCGCGGACCATGGTTTGAGAATACCATCCGATCTGAAGCCGATTTGCAAAAGCTCACAACAGGTTCTGTTGTGGACAATTTGCAATATGTCACGGAAGCCATTCGTTTGATACAACGTGATCTGAATGGCCGAGTGCCTTTGATCGGATTTGCAGGTGCACCATGGACCATTTTCTGTTATATGGTGGAAGGTAGAGGTAGTAAAACTTTTTCGCTTTCTCGTGCTATGTTGCAGAGCAATCCGAAATTGGCACATGCCTTGCTTAGCCGAATTACAGATGCCACTATTGAGTACCTCAAGGCACAAGTAGAGGCGGGCGTGCAAATGCTTCAGCTGTTTGACAGTTGGGCAGGAATATTAAATCATGAAGTATATAAAAGATTTATTATGCCATATATGCGGAGAATTTGTGATGCTTTGATAGATACAGTCCCGGTGACTTTATTTGCCAAAGGTGCTTTCTTCGCATTGCGTGACCTTGGCGAATTGTCGTGCCATACCATAGGACTGGACTGGCATACATCTGCTGATTGGGCCCGCGAACAGGTAGGCGATAATAAAACACTTCAGGGGAATATGGATCCGGCAGTATTGTATGGTTCATTCGATCACATCAGATCGGCAACACACAACATGTTGCGTCTGTTTGGTCCACAACGCCATATTGCGAACCTAGGACATGGAGTATATCCCGACATATCCGCAGATCATTTAAAATGTTTTATCGATACAGTTAAAGAATATCAATACCAATAAACCAATGAAAATTAAGTTTTTATTGTTTGCCGCGCTGGTTTTTGCATCGCAAATGACCTTCGCTCAAAAAAACAAAGCTGACAAAGCAAAACAAGAAGAAGAAGAGTCCGATTACGAAGAGGATGATGATAATCTTGTTCCGAATGGTGGATTTGAAAACGCTAAATTGAAGAGCTTGAAGGATGCTGGTCAATTGACAGAACTCTGTGAACCATGGGGTTCACCAAACAAAGCGAGCGCGGACTTGTACAACGTGAATATGAAGAGCGTCAAAGTAGCTGCTCCTTTGAACACGATGGGCACACAAGCGCCATTTGGGGGCGATAATTATGCGGGATTTCGAGGGTTTACAAAAGATCCAAAGAAAACGCGTTCATACTTGCAAGTGAAACTAAAACAGAAATTGGAGAAAAACCAATTGTACTGTATTCGTTTTAACGTAAGCGTTTCGGAATTGTCTAAAGTGAGCGTTAATAATGTGGGTATGTTCATCAGCGACCGCAAAGTGATGAATGATAATACTAATGCACTGACATTCCAACCGCAGATCACAGAGAAAAACAATAAACCGGTTAAAACAATGGATGGTTGGGAAACCATTTGTGGCACCTACATTGGATCTGGCTCAGAAGAATATATCATCATCGGTGCATTTGGAGCAGAAGATCAGTTGAAACAAGAAAAATTGAAAAAGCCTTCTACAGTAACAGGTGCTGTCACGCAAGATGCATATTACTACATTGATAATATCGAAATTATTGCTGTGGATGCGCAAAGTCAGTGTTTCTGCGGTAAGGCGGAAGATCGTGAACCAGACTTGATTTACAGCCGTGCGAGCGCGCAAACTCCAGAAATGAAACCAGTGGATCGCATTGCAGGTAGTGGCATTTGGTTCAGTTCATTGACAGCCGAAATTCCTGAGCAGTTTTTGCCAGAATTGGATGAAATGATCGCTTTGTTGAAGGCCAACCCATCGATTAAAATTGTTTTGGATGGTCACTGTGAAAAGACAGAGAACATGGAAGGTAAAATCAATCCGGCATATGCTGGTTTGAGTATGAAAAGAGCACAGGCCGTTAAAGACTATCTTGTTAAGGGAGGCATTAGTGAGTCTCGAATTCAGCTGGTGGATTCCAGTGAGTCCAAACCTGCCACTGATAAAACTACTCCTCTGGCGCGTGCGCAAAATCGCCGTGTAGAATTTAGAGTACAGTAATTATTTTGAGATATGTTTTAGGCGCTTCCTCGGAGGCGCCTTTTTTTTTGGCTCGATTTTTTTATAGCCCCACGAATATTGACAATGCTCAATGGATAAGAATATCAATAAAAGCCCAATAATTCCTCAATATTCAAGTTATTGCTAACGTGAAATTCAACCTGCTGTCCATATTGTGTGTGCTGTACTTTTTGCCGACGTATTCGCAAGAATTGGTGAGTAATGGAAGCTTTGAACTAAAGTCCTATTGTCCGGGTAACTTTAATCAGCAATCCCTAACAACGGTGAACGGATGGTGGCAACCTAGTGATGGTACACCGGATTATTTTAATTCATGCAGCGATAAAGTTGGAGTTCCCAACAACGTGTTTGGCAAGCAAGATGCAAAGGACGGAAACGCATATGTGGGCATGGTTGTTTTTTCGGTAGGCGGAAACAAGAATTATCGAGAATACATTCAGACTAAACTAACGCGTCCTCTGGTAGCCGGTGAAATGGTGTGTGTGGAGTTTTATGTTTCGGCCGCTGACTTTTGTGCTTATGTATGTGATGGAATCGGGGTTGCTTTGACCAAGGAAAAATTGGAGCACAATAAAAATGGAGTCATCGACGTGATTCCATCTCTTCAGAACCCGCGCTTCAATATGTTGGATTTTAGCGATGGATGGATGCTCATAAGCGATGTGTATCAGGCTATAGGAGGTGAAACATACCTTACGATTGGTAATTTCAAAAGCGATCGTGATCTCAAGATAATTAAACGAACCGCTGATTTGGGCGCTAAGTCTCAAGATACGTGGGCGTATTGTTATATCGACCAGGTGTCGGTAAAACCAGTGAAACAAAAAAGTGAGTGCAGTTGCGAGAATGAAGTTTTGGCTCAAATGGCGGTCGATCCTCCCTTAGAGTTAAAGGAATATGATCGAATATCATTGGATGCCATCTTATTTGAGTTTGATCAAGACGAACTAACCGACTCTGCAAAAATTCAAATCAAAGAAGTGTATAATCTCCTTCGCAAGAATCGGGCGATGTACATGGAAATTTCGGGATACACAGATATTCAGGGATCTGAAGCCTATAACATGGATCTCTCCCGTCGTCGCGCGAAACGTGTCATTGATGAACTCATAGGAATGGGGATTGATGCATCACGCATGCAAATGAGTTTTTTTGGTAAGGATTCACCTGTGGCGGACAATACGACCGAACAGGGTCGGATGCAGAACAGAAGAGTAGAGTTCCAGATACTCAAACGCAAGTTTGAGTTGGTGCAATAAATGCGGGGCTGCTGGTATTACGCAACTACAATTACTGGTCAGAATTAATCTGCAACCAAATCATGTCTTTTAATGCATCAATATTTTGTTGCGCGACCGACGAAATAAAAATGGAAGGAATTCCTGCGGGCAGTAGGGGTTTCATTTGTTCGATCATTACCTCGTCTAGCATATCAGACTTGGTAATCGCTAGAATACGTTTTTTGTCCAACAAGTCCGGATTATAGTTTTTCAACTCAGTCACCAAGATATTGTATTCTTTCTGAATGTCGGCACTATCGCATGCGATCATAAACAAAAGCGTCGAGTTGCGTTCGATATGCCGCAGGAAACGATGTCCAAGACCTCGTCCTTCACTGGCTCCTTCAATAATTCCAGGAATATCTGCCATCACAAAGGAACGATCGCCACGATAGCGAACCATACCCAGATTGGGAACCAAGGTTGTGAAAGGGTAGTCTGCGATTTCGGGTTTGGCAGCGCTGACAACGCTCAAAAGAGTTGATTTGCCGGCATTCGGGAAACCAACCAATCCAACATCCGCAAGCACCTTCAATTCCAGAATTTTCCATTCTTCAAGCCCTGGTTCTCCAGGTTGAGCATGTGTTGGAGCCTGGTTTGTACTGGTTTTGAAATGGTCGTTGCCTAATCCTCCACGGCCGCCTTTGGTCAAGATATATTCTTGGCCATCTTCAGTGACTTCGAATGCTATTTTGCCTGATTCAAAATCTTTGGCAACTGTGCCAAGTGGCACCAGTAGAATTTCATCTTTCCCTTGTGCGCCTGATTTGCGAGCACCGCTGCCATTTTGACCATCTTCGGCTATCACATGTTTGCGATACTTCAAGTGGAGTAGAGTCCAAACGTCCTTACTCCCGCGGATGATAATATGCCCTCCACGTCCACCGTCGCCCCCATCGGGACCACCAAACGGAACGAATTTTTCTCGTCTGAAGTGAGAACTTCCTGCTCCTCCTTTACCAGATCGGCAGCAAATTTTTACATAATCAATGAAGTTACTATCCGACATGAAGAAAGCTTTTTAACAGCGTAGAAACCGTTTAGTTTATGGATTAACAGTGGCTTCAATAGCCAAAAATAAGCGCTCGCTGATTTCAGCAATTGTACCTATACCATCAATGCCGTGATATTTTGAACGTTCCTTATAATAATTGGCTACAGGCGCTGTTTCGCGATTGTAGACATCAATTCGATTTTGAATGATCATTGGATCGGCGTCATCTGGACGTCCGCTGGTTTTGGCCCGCTCCAAAAGACGGTTTTTCAATTCTGATTCCCCTACTTCAAGCGCTAACATGCATGTAATGGTTTCACCCTTGCTCGCTAAGAAGTTTTCCAATGCTTCGGCTTGTGCTTCGGTGCGCGGGAATCCATCGAAAATAAATCCAGGTGCTTCAGGATATTTGTTGACTTCACTCTCGAGCATGGAAATGGTCACTTGATCCGGTACCAATTCTCCTTTATCCATGAAACTCTTGGCCAAAACGCCCAATTCTGTAGCGTTTTTGATATTGAATCGGAAAATATCTCCAGTGCTTAAATGCACCAATTGGTACTTCTTAATAAGGAATTCACTTTGTGTTCCTTTGCCTGCGCCTGGAGGGCCGAATAATACAATGTTCAACATAATTATGGATAATGTCAAAAATGAAGGCGCAAAGATAAGGTATGTCGTACGAAGTAGAATAAGGGTTGGACATTATCATGTTTTAAACCATTGTATGCTAGTGATTTTGGGATCTCTATGGGGTTTATGGAGAATTTCAGAAAATAATTGAGGTGTGTATTCCTCAGTATTAGCGTCGTTTGTTAATCGCATAATGGCTTAGAAATGAGATTTTCATTTAAGCTTATTTCAGCTCCGCTCTTTTTTGGTTAAATATTTGATAAAATTTCAATTGTAATGACATTGAATAAACCTTTGGTTCAGATGTTACTCCAATAACCACCAACTAACTAAGCAAAAACATGAAAAGAACTTTTCTCTTTCTTTTTGCAGCTACCCTTACGACTTGGGCGACTGCGCAATCCTCAGCCGATTCTACTGGATTTTATGGTGATCAACTCAGTTTACCGGGAGTTCTCGAGGTGTTTAAATCGAGCTCAAACCTTGATGGATTCATGAAATCGTTGAATGAAGCCTCATCGGAGGTGAATAACCTGGATCTAAATCAGGACGGGAATACGGATTTTATTGATATGCGACTGGTGACGGACGGAGATGCGCGAGCTCTTGTTCTTTTCGTCGATGTAAATGAGATAGAATCTCAGGATGTCGCTATTATCGCTATTGAAAAGACTAGTCCTAAGACAATTGAACTTCAAATTATTGGCGATTCCATTGTGTATGGATCACGGTTGATTTATGGTCCGAAGGATGAAGTGGTGACCGGTGGAAAAGGTGGTCCCAGCGTTGGTGAACTGATGCCCGCGGCTTGGTGTAATGTTTATTATTGGCCTTGTGTGCATTGGATGTACAGTCCTCAGTTTGTCCAACCTCTTTGGACATGGAATTATGGTTTCTATCCGCCGTGGTGGAAACCTTGGCAATGCAGCCCACGGCACTCGTATTATGGACGTTGTAGACATTGGGGTGCCTTCTACAACACGTATATGGTTATACATTGCAGCAACGGTTGGGCAGCGGGATTGCGAAACGCACAGGTATCGCCTTTGATCGCAAAAGGAATCAACTATGAAGGAAATCTCCAGTATTATCCTGCATCCGTTAACGGTTCAAGTGCCGGCAATGGAAGTTCCGAGAACACGCAAAATGGGGGAAAGTCTTCTCAGAAAGAAGCTGATTCCAAGAATACGTCTCCTAGGGTTGAGCATAAACCTACATCGGGACCAGATGTAGAGAAGTCTCAGAAGCCTGGCCGTCAGGAGCCCGTGAGAACGGGCCCAAAACCTAGTGGCCCAAAGCCTGACGCTCCAAAGCCAAATGGCCCAAAACCTAGTGGCCCGAAACCGAGTGGTTCCAAGCCAACTCCAAAAGCGCCTGCGAAAGGCGGAAAAGGTGGAATGCAGCCAGCTGGTGGCGGTAAAAAGAAATAATACCTGAAATGATAAAAGAGAAGA
>JBDKJN010000102.1:0-8076 GCA_039796595.1 Bacteroidota bacterium | reverse complement strand
CAGGTGCTGGAAAAAGCACTCTTATTGAATCGCTTGGGATGCATCTGATAGAACAGGGATTGCGAATAGCTGTTTTGGCCATTGATCCTTCGAGTCCAGTCAGTAAGGGCAGTATTCTGGGCGACAAAACCCGAATGGAAAAACTGAGTATGCATGACGCTGCTTTCATTCGTCCAAGCGCTAGTTCAAATGCACTGGGTGGTGTCACCAAAAGCACGCGTGAGGCTCTGCACCTTTGTGAATTTGCAGGGTATGATGTGATCATTATAGAAACCGTTGGAGTTGGTCAAAGCGAAATTGCCGTACGTGCGATGTGCGACTATTTCTTACTGCTTTTGCTCGCAGGTGCCGGAGATCAATTGCAAGGTATTAAACGTGGTATCATGGAAATTTGTGATGGTATCGCCATTACCAAATCAGATGGTGATAACGCGATACACGCCAACCGTGCAGTTGGTGAATTCACCTCGGCGTTGCATTTGTTTCCACCTCGTGAATTTAGCCTCACCCCTAATGTCTTTGCAGTTTCTGCTATCGAGAACAAAGGCATGGATATCCTTTGGGCTGACATCAAAAAAGTATATCAATATTTGGATGATCGTGGTGCTATCGCTCAGATTCGCAAACATCAATACCTCTCATGGCTGCATGAAATGCTTCGCGAACAGACCATTCAACAATTCTATACCCAACATGCAGAGGCCATCGCGCAAGCCGAGAATAATATAGCATTAAATCACGCTTCCCCATACGCAGAAGCTGCTAAAATTCTTAATCCAACAGCATGAGTCAATTGCCGACCATTCATATCTGGAGCGACATCGCATGCCCGTTTTGCATGATCGAAAAAAAAAGGCTATTCGATGCATTACCTGAAAACTCAAATGTGGTTTGGCACAGTTTCATTCTTCAACCCGATCAAATCACCGATCCGGAAATCACCCTTTTGCAGTTTCTGGCGAATTCAAAAGGATGGTCACTCGAACAAACAGCACAAATTCAAGCTCAAGTGACTGCTATGGCCAAGGCGGATGGCATTGAAATGAACATGGATAAAGTGATTCCGGCGAATACTAAACGTGCGCATCAACTTATTCAGCTCCATAAGGACCTGCAATCGGTCAATGCAGTCGTTTCGAAGTTGTTTGACGCGTATTTCCGTGACGGATTAAACATCGATGACCTCGATGTCCTTCAACACATTCACATTCAGGCAAGTGGCAAAACAGACGCGTTTGATCGCTTAAATCACCCGGAAATCATACTACAGGTGCAACAAGACATCCAACAGGCCAATCAAATGGGAGTTCGTGGTGTACCCTTCTTCTATTTTGAAGATCATTTCACCATTAGTGGTGCCCGCGAACAAGAAGTTTTCAGACAAGCCATTGCTCAATTTTCTGGTTCAGGCCAATCCCATCAGGCTTAACTTTAATGTGTTTCAAGCGTCATCCCAGACAACCGGACAATTTATAGCGCACCCAATTCACTTACTTTTTACGCTGCATTTTCTACTTCCGCGCCATGCTGACCGACCATTCTTGAGGTATATTCGCAGCGCACGATTCAATTCATAATCTATGCAAGTCGCAAGTCCATATACCCCAAAAAATAAAGTACGTATTGTAACCGCCGCTTCGTTGTTTGATGGCCACGATGCAGCCATCAACATCATGCGTCGAATCATTCAAAGCACAGGTTGTGAGGTCATTCACCTGGGCCATGACCGAAGTGTTGATGAAGTGGTTAACTGCGCTATACAGGAAGATGCTCAGGCAATTGCAATGACGAGCTATCAAGGAGGCCATAACGAGTATTTCAAATACATGTATGATCTTCTAAAAGAGCGCGGTGCAAGTCATATCAAAATTTTTGGCGGCGGCGGCGGAACAATTCTACCCGAAGAAATTGAAGAACTCCACGGTTACGGAATTACACGCATCTACCATCCCGATGATGGCCGTTCGATGGGTTTGCAGGGAATGATCAATGACCTTGTCGAAAAAAGCGATCGACCTACTGGATTTCAATTGAATGGGGAATTGAATCACCTATCGGTCAACGATCACGGTGCTATAGCGCGACTTATCTCCGCTGCAGAGAATTACCCCGACCAACATGCAGCAACCCTCCAATTGGTTAAAGATCGCGCTGCTCAACACCAAACAGGCACTGCTTCATCAAAAGTAATTCCAGTACTAGGTATCACCGGAACTGGTGGCGCAGGTAAGTCGAGCATGGTCGACGAAATCGTACGTCGTTTTTTACTCGATTTTCCAGACAAACACATCGGACTTATATCTGTAGATCCTTCCAAGCGCAAGACTGGTGGTGCATTACTCGGCGATCGTATTCGAATGAACGCTATCAATCATCCTCGCGTTTATATGCGCTCATTGGCCACGCGTCAAAGTAATTTGGCTTTATCCAAGCATGTAGCCGAAGCTGTATCTATTCTGAAAGCGGCTGGATTCGATCTGATCATTTTGGAAACTTCCGGTATTGGTCAAAGCGACACTGAAATCATGGATCACAGTGATGTTGCTCTTTATATTATGACGCCCGAATTTGGTGCCGCCACTCAATTGGAAAAAATCGACATGCTTGATTTTGCAGATGTGGTAGCCATCAATAAATTCGATAAAAGAGGTGCACAGGACGCCTTACGTGATGTGCGCAAACAATACAAACGCAATCATCAATTGTGGGATGCCGATGACGATACCTTGCCTGTTGTTGGTACTATAGCGTCTCAATTTAACGACCCGGGCACCAATCGACTTTATGTTTCCTTGATCAATAAAATCACTGAAAAAACTGGTGCCGCTCTTCAATCGACCTTCGCATCGACGGCCGAAATGAGCGAAAAGATTTTCATCATTCCTCCGAGCAGAACAAGATATCTAAGTGAGATTGCCGAGAACAATCGTTCGTATGATCAATGGGTACAGAAACAAGTGACCATTGCTGACAAACTGTATGCAATCGAACGAAGTATTCAAACCCTAGAAGAATCGAATCGTTCTGCCGACAGCGCCGAAGACGAAGCTATCCGCTATCTGCGTGCTACCTTCGATCGCATCAAATTGGATTTTGACCCACACAATTGGGAAATTATTCAATCGTGGGCTGCAAAACGTGATCTCTATAAAAATGCGGAATACAAATTCATGGTTCGCGACAAGGAGATCCGCATTCAAACACATAGTGAGAGCCTTTCACATCAAATGATCCCAAAAGTGGTCACTCCATCCTATCGCAGTTGGGGTGATATCCTACGTTGGGTATTGCAGGAGAATGTACCGGGAGAATTCCCCTTCACCAGTGGTCTATATCCATTTAAACGTGAAGGTGAAGATCCAACCCGTATGTTCGCCGGCGAAGGTGGACCTGAACGAACCAATCGTCGCTTCCACTATGTAAGTTTAGGCATGCCAGCAAAACGTTTGTCGACAGCATTCGATAGTGTGACACTTTATGGCAATGATCCGGGTCACCGCCCTGATATTTATGGTAAAGTTGGCAACAGCGGTGTAAGCATCTGTTGTTTGGACGACGCGAAAAAACTATACAGCGGTTTTGATTTGGCCGATCCTAAAACTTCAGTAAGCATGACCATCAATGGTCCAGCCCCCATGTTGTTGGCCTTCTTCATGAATGCGGCCATTGACCAACAATGTGAAAAGCACATTCGCGCCAATGGTTTGGAGAAACATGTCGAGAATAAACTCAAAGAAAAATACGACAACCGAGGGCTCGTTCGCCCGTCATATCAGGGATCTCTTCCTGAGGGCAATGATGGATTAGGTTTGATGTTGTTGGGTATTACTGGCGATGAAGTTTTGGATGCCGATACGTATGGCAAAATCAAAGCTGACACGCTGATGCAAGTACGTGGCACAGTTCAGGCCGATATTTTAAAAGAAGATCAGGCACAGAACACATGTATATTCTCTACAGAATACGCGCTCCGTTTGATGGGCGATGTTCAAGACTATTTCATTCGCAATAAAGTCCGTAATTTTTATAGTGTATCAATAAGCGGCTATCACATCGCTGAAGCTGGTGCAAACCCAATAACACAGCTGGCATTTACGCTTGCCAATGGTTTCACGTATGTGGAGTACTACTTGTCAAGAGGAATGGACATCAATGAATTTGGTCCTAACCTCTCCTTCTTCTTTAGCAATGGTATCGATCCAGAATACGCTGTTATCGGACGCGTTGCCCGCCGTATTTGGGCCAAAGCGCTTGCACGCAAGTACGGTGCAAACGCACGTGCTCAAATGCTCAAATACCACATTCAAACCAGTGGTCGATCATTGCATGCGCAAGAAATTGACTTCAACGATATCCGTACGACGTTACAGGCACTTTACGCGATCTACGATAACTGCAATTCACTGCATACGAATGCCTACGATGAAGCTATCACCACTCCAACGGAAGAAAGTGTTCGTCGAGCGATGGCCATCCAGCTGATTATCAACAAAGAATTGGGATTGGCCAAGAATGAAAATCCTTTGCAAGGTTCATTCATCATTGAAGAATTGACCGACTTAGTGGAAGAAGCGGTGTTGCGTGAGTTTGATAATATCACAGAAAGAGGTGGTGTATTGGGCGCAATGGAAACCATGTATCAACGCGGAAAAATCCAAGAGGAATCATTGTATTACGAAACACTCAAACACGATGGTCGCTTCCCAATCATTGGTGTGAATACCTTCCTTTCGAGTAAGGGTTCTCCAACCGTGTTGCCCAAAGAAGTGATTCGTGCGACTGAGCAGGAGAAAGAATATCAGATTGAAATGTTGCGCAATTTGCATAATTCCAATGCAGATAATGTGTCCAAAACAATTGGTAAAATCCAACAAGCTGCGATCCAAAACAAAAACATTTTTGACGAATTGATGGATGCCGTAAAGTATTGTTCACTCGGACAAATCACACAATGTATGTTTGAAGTGGGAGGGCAATACCGCCGCAATATGTAAGAATTTAAACGTTGGTCAGTAAATTGCATTTTGCTTTCCATTAAGCTGGTGAACCTCACCACATACTATGTGCAAAACCATGGTAAATTTTTACTTGTTACGCTTCACCCTTTCAACGATCTGACGGACGAATTACAAGATTTTGAATTGAACACCAATCAACAGAGACATTGTTTCAATTATGCAATAGAATTTCAGAAATTCGAAACTGTAATTCATAGGATCCATTTATTGACCGAAACTAAATCTATTTATTCTGTTTTTACACCATGATAAAACTTAAACGGAGTTTAATTATCTCGTTTGTGCTGCTAGCATCATTCAAAATTGTAGCACAGAAGAATTATTGTAATCAACTATCTCAAATAATCTCGAGTTCGGAGATAAATGCCGTTAGACTGCGTGTGTTACAACACGAAGAATTTAAAAAGTTAAATAACTTGAAAATTGAGTTGATTCCAATTATTCAGTTTGAATTACCAGCCAGTGCGTTAGATTCTAATTTATCTGATAGCCTTCTATCTTTTATTTATAAAAAGATGCCTACTAAGAATAACCATTATTGTGATTTTCTTGTTTTTGGTGATGGTAAGTACGTTGGAATTTATACTCAATTCGTGTTTTATATAGATTGTAGCACAGCTTCTGTAAGCCGACTTTTGGCGGAATGTTTATTGGAGCAAAATGCGTGTGCTGCCATTCGCTTTCGATACAAAATGTTAGACTCTCTGTTTACTATAGGCATATCGAACGATCTTTTGGAAGTTTATGATCAACGGCGACACATAGGTGTTAAACCAAAAACTTCGAGTTGGCAGGACTACATAACGAATAATTTTGACGATTTTAAATCTATGTTAGAGTTCGCAAAGTGATCAACGAATGCTATTCAAATGATTTGGATTGAACCAAATTTTCATCCTATTCAATCCACTCCTTAGCCAAGCATCAAACCAAAACCTCTGAAGCTTTTACATCCACTGGTACCTTAAGCCAATCAACATTCGAATACCTTGATTGGGAGCATAAGCATAGGTTGGATCAAAAGTAAGCCCGTAAGGATTGTCAGAATTTGGAACAGGCCGACCTTGTGCGTCAAATTCAACTTGTTTATCAAATGGATCGTTTGGCCGTGCAATCAAGAAGGGTAAATTTTTGGCCGGTGTCCAATTCAAAAGGTTTTTCACTCCAACAAAAAACTCCCAGCGATTGGTTGGTTTATACGTGATTTGAATATTCTGAATACTCCACCACGGCGATGCAGTTGGTCGTGGATCCAATGGGCCTAACGTTGGTAGTAACATCGGTCCAACAACATTTCCAGTATAGTCTATGGATATAGGTATTTGCTTAAAGGCGTAGGTTACAGTCCATGCTCCTGAAAATCGCTCCGACAACAATGGTCGTGAGGAAACCCATTGACCCTCTTGATGTTCATGCAAGGTTTGATCCGACAAAGTCATCGAAGCATTGAATTTCCAGCGGCAACCAAGCATCCCATCTGCACTCAGATGAAAACCTTTATTGGTTGCGTATCCATTGAGATTATCATAAATAAGCGTATTCGCATCAGTCATATAATCTGGCACAATGCGGTTCAAGAAATGAGTATAAAACAAATTTCCATTGATGCTAAGGCGACGATCACCTTGCCACGATTTGGTCCATTGGTAATCGAGTGATGTATTGATACTTCTTTCAGGCAATAAATTGTCTGCCACTACTACTCTTCGTGCGCCAGTCAAAGCAGCATGGTCTTCACTAAATACATTGATCACTCTAAATCCACTTCCCGCGTTGAAACGAACAATATGTTGGTCTGAAGGCTTCCATTTCACAGCCAGTCGAGGCGTCACTATTGGGCCATGTACACTGTGATAGTCTAAACGCACTCCTCCAAGCGCTCTGAATTCTTTGTGTTTAATCCATTCGGTTTGAGCAAAAAGTCCAGGCAAATGAAAGCGAGATGGCGCGTTGATCATGGGACAATCAGCCATGGATGTTACAATGGTATTGTCGTCGTAATACGTGTAGCGGTTGGCCAAACCCAATAGACCGTCCCAATGTTCAACCTTTTTGTCCCAGGTCATTTGAACGAATCCAACACGTTGTCTTCCCATGAAAGGGGTTGTTCCGTAGTAACTGTCTTGCAAGTGATCCACAAACGACCATTGCAACTGAATCAATTCGCGGATGGGCAACTGATAGGCACCTAAAAACTCTATGCGATGTGTATAGATACTTTCGCCATAAAAAGTCTCCTTACCTCGATCCTCATTGGTCCAACGCACATCTCCTCCCCAACGGTTTTCATATAAATAGCGACCAGATAATGTAAACAAACGACTCGAAGGTCGTTTCATCTGCCATTTTTGAAAAACAGAATAACGCGATTGTTGGGTAAGGTCAGTAAAACCATCATGGTTGCGGTCGATAGGCTGGTTAAATCCATAATGATGGATCCCGGTCAATACATCCCATGATTTGGATACGCGAAATGTTCCGCCTACATCAAGCTGATTTTCCAGCCAGGTATTGCCCGACCAATCGACCGAAAATCGTGGCGCTTTATCAGGGCGCTTGGTAATCACATTGATCAATCCCCCCATACTTTCACTGCCATATAAAGCAGAAGCCGGACCTCTAACTATCTCGACACGATCAATCAATGACTTTGGTATACCGAACAAACCATAAACAGAACCCAAGCTACTCACCATCGGCATGCCATCGATAAGCACCAAAGTGTAAGCTCCTTCCATCCCGTTGATATGAATGTCGCCTGTGCTACAGATGTTGCAATTGTTTTGTGTGCGAATGCCTCCAATATTGCCGAGCGCCTCCATTAAACTGGGGCCATTGTTTTTGCGCAAGAAAGTTGATGAATACAATTCAACAGGAATGGGGCTATCGGCTCGACTAACTGCCTTTAGAGTGCCCGATACGACTACTTCCTTCAACTCGGAATCCACTGGTTGAAGAGTAAGGCGCAAACCCTGGATACCATTGGAACTGAGCTCGAAGCTTTCTCTGGTCCTTTCATATCCTACGGCCCATACTTCCAATACCAATGGACCGGGTT
>JBDKJN010000101.1:0-4230 GCA_039796595.1 Bacteroidota bacterium | reverse complement strand
ATATTAGGAAACAAAACTGACGCTAGGGTCTCCATTTTCCAGATCAATCATATTCTATGGAATTGGCTAAGGCCGCTTAGGATGTAAGTAACAAATTACTTCAAATACTGTACTTTTTGAGAAAAGAGTCTTCTTTACTCAAAGTCATATTCCCTTCCCTTTTATAGAAGTTATCATTTCACCAACATTGCTCCAGCTTTGGATTTCTTGTGAAGTAAAGCGAATCTTGAAATGCTTTTCAATAGCAACAACCAATTGAATGTGGGTCAAAGAATCCCATTCCTCAACGTCATTTGCAGTTGTAGCCTCGTCGATTGTTACCTCTTCGTCCAAAGTTTCCAAAAAAATATTATTTACCTCTTTTAAAATTTCGACTCTATCCATTGCTTTAGATATTATGATACTTAGCTATTCGTCACTCTATAAGTCCAATTATGCCACGCTCATGTTCTACCTCCTTTCCCCTAAAAATGAACGAGAATTTATCCAATGGCTTGGTAAGCTCATCTCCAATTCTTGCATAATCGGCCGTCAAAGTTATTGACTTTTATACACTGTGCTACAGGGATAAGAAAATAAAGTCCTTTGATTCTCTACTATTCAAAACAAGATCAATTCCAAGATCAAAATATGATTATAGATCAATTGAATCCAGGCTTTTATAGACTATTCCAACGAAAGAGTCTGACATTTCACCTATCGCTACAAGACAAAAACTCACCCTAAATAACGAATTATGAATGCGCCACATCCTTTGCAACCTTTAGAAAGAAGAAAAAAACAAACCTTTTGAAACTAAAAGAAAAGACCCCCCGTAACAACAAATAATTGAAATAAATGAACAATCCACTCCTTGAGAGTAAAAAATATTGAACGATTAAATTGATGTGATTAACTAAAAACTAAACCCTTCAGCATTTGAGATGTAAAAAGCGAAAAGTAGTGCCTTCGCCCATTTTGACTTAAATCGTTCTATTTCTGGTTCGTTTTACCTTCTTCTTGATACATTTTGTACGCTTCAATCTTGCGTTTAAGCAACCCTTGAGCTATTCTTGCAGTCCTATTGACGTAACGGTTTTTCGTTGCCCTTAGCTTACCCCCTTTTACTCGAAAACAGAGTTGAACCAACTGCTATTACTCATGAGGATATCTATACTTCTATGCGCATTAATGTTTTGGTATTCCCAAATGAATGCCCAGATAACTGGATTCGTATGCGCGGAGTCAACCAACTACACCAATACCAATCCTGAGGATAGTATTTACCTCTATCCTGTACAAGAGTTAGGTGCTTTGCTAGCAACACCAGCATCAGGCACAGGACCTTATACCTTTTCATGGAATTATTTCAACCTTGCTCAAGGTTCTTGGACGCCCTATTTTACAGAAACAACGCCAGATATCAGTCTTATAGAAAACCTTCAACCTGGAGCTTACAACGTTGTTATTACGGATGTCGGTGGAACTACAGTTGGATGTGACAATGCATGGATCGTTCAATACCTCAACGGGGATTCAGGTGGTGGCATGACCGTTGACTTGTTTCCAATTGACCCTAGCTGTGAATCGATTGTCTTAGAAGGTATTATTGATATTACACCGCCCTGGAGTACAGGAGGCTTTACAAGTGGATATTCAAATCTCCCTCCAAATCCTATGTTTGTTGATGCCAATACAGCCATTAACGTTTGTTTTAGTGGAACACATACATGGGTCAGTGACATTGCCTTTTATTTGGTCGGGCCAGCGTCATGTGGAAGCCCTTCTGTGGTGCTATCACCCAATCCAGGTGCAATAGGACAAGGCTCAGTTTGCAATAGTGGTAACAATATTTCCAACCTCTGCTTTAGCACTGAATCAACAAACAATCTAAACGTTTGTACCGCTGCAACTCCCCTTTCAGGCACATACGGCACATATGGGTTATCCAATACAACTCCCAACTGGGCAGCCTTTTATGGATGTGAAACCACAAATGCAGGATGGTCCGTTCAGATATATGACTGTATTGGCGGCGATGTCGGAGCCTTAACTGATGCTACTTTAACCTTTAGCGGCTTAAGTGGATGTGGAGGTATGCAAACCATTACCTACTCCACCCCTCCAGGTTTTAGCTCAACGATCGCAGATAACTCTTGTTCTGCAAGTTCTGCCAGTATTTTCAACGTACCTCCAATAACAGTGATTTCACCGATTTCCTGCAATGTTTACGCTGAAATTTCTGCCGATCCATATCAGTACATTGCCGACTCATTGGATCAAATCACTTCATTTCCATACAACTTCAGCATGACCATTACGGCACCTATGAGCGCTCCGGGTGTTCCGCAGCCAATGCAAAGTGCCAATTTTACTTTATCCGTCGTTTCAGATTGCCAGTTGGATGGTATCGAAAATAATTACACCGGTCCTTCATGTTATGGTTCTGGTTATTTTAACGTTTCTGACACGGAACCATTTACCTTTCTTCCATGGAATAATTCGAACATTGTAGGCCCAAATGAAATTTGTCAATTTGTTGGTATTACACAATACATAGCGGATTATCCGGGTACTTTTAGTGGTCCCTTCATATCCCCATCTGGTAATTTCGACCCGCTGGCGGCCGGAGTAGGAATGCATGTTATTCAATTCACCCCTTCAGTAGAATGCACTTTGCCTTCTAATTTCTTAATAGAAGTAGTACCCCAATACACACCTTTTATCACGCCAGTTGATGGTATGTGCCTTGATTCCTCTCCAGCTTCGTTAGTTTCATCCATGCCGGGAAGTTTCTTTGGAAATGGTGTGGTGTCTAATAGCTATTTTGATCCGCAAATTGCTGGTGTAGGTATCCATACTATTTTCTTTACAGCCTATGACCAATGTGGTGGAAGTGCGAGCATAGATATCGAAGTATACGCCCTGCCCATAGTTAGTAGTAGCAACGATGCCAATGTTTGTTATGCGCTGCCTTATGCCTTAACGGCCTCAGGGGCAAGCACCTATTCCTGGTCTCCTTCAACCTACTTGAATTCAACCACCGCATCTGCTGTGAATTCCAGCCCTTTGGCAGATATTACTTATACCGTAGTTGGAACAGATGTCAATGGCTGTTTAGGTGAAGATCAAGTGACATTAACCGTCCTACCTTTCCCAGAAGTAACAGCAGCGCCTATTCCATTGTCTTGTCCCGGTGCAGGTGTTCAACTGACTGCTACCGGAAGTCAAGGAACCTATGAATGGTCTCCTGCCACAGGGTTAACCAATCCTATGTCTGCAGCAACCAACTGTACAATATTTGCAAGCGCTGACTACACTATAACATTGACAGATAATTGTGGTTTAGTAGCGACAGACGTTGTAACTGTTCCTATCGAGGCTCCTTTAGAAGTATTGACCGGATCGGACCAATCCTATTGTGAGGGAACATCCTCACAAGTAACTGCAATTGTCAACGGTAACTTCCACACTTTGGAATGGACAACACCTAACGGACAGCTGGATCCCAACGAAGTTGAACAATTGACCATCAATGTATCAACCCCTGGATCTTATGTACTCACCGCCACTACTTTGTTTGGTTGCAGTTATTCCGACGGTTTAAATGTGAGTGAAATTCCGCTTCCAGTGCTGAATTTGGCCACACCACTATACGTATGTCCGGATGGCGAAGTGTCTATTAATGCAGGTACGACTTGGGATGCTGTTCTATGGGCCAACGGTGTAACAACAGCAAGTCAGGATGTAAGCGAGGCCGGAACTTATGATGTTACGGTAACCAATGATGGTTGCAGCAGTTCATCATCAGTCGAAGTTATCGCCATAGTATTACCTTATCTTGAGCTGGGACCAGATGTGAGTATCTGTGAAGATGAAGAAGCCACCTTCAACATCGCCGAAGCAGGACAATGGTCAGGAGGCAGTTTTAGCGACACCTTCTCAACCAGTAATGCTGGAACCTATGGAGTAACTATAGTAGATGGACCATGCAGTATAACGGACAGTGTAAGCGTGACAACACGGCCGCTGCCTTTCGTTGATCTGCCTGATGAGTTGATCGGATGTGTTGACCAAAGTGTCCTCATCAATGCCTATCATACCAATAACACAGATTATTCATGGAGTACGGGTGAGTTTACTTCAAACATCATGGTGTATGAAAGCGGCCTTTATACGGTGGCTGTCAGCAATAACTGCGGAACTATTGAAGATCAAGTTGCCGTGAGTTACGAGGATTGCAGTTTTAGC